>NZ_CAWPRC010000151.1:0-48763 GCF_963890165.1 Aliivibrio sp. SR45-2
TAAAGACTATCGTTTGCTTCATTGGTTGTTATTATCAATAAAAAAAGAAAATGACCATAATACGTTCACCATTATGCTTCCCACAATTAATCAATTCATCATTAAATATAGCACGACTATTTATCCATTAAGAGAAAAACAGCTTTATTCAACGATTAATAAAATAATAGGAACAATTGATGATATAGTCAAAAACATAATTGACAATTCAATAAATACTGACGAATCAAATAATTTAATCACATTATTATCAATATTAGATACAACGATTGATAAATCATTTAATGCTAATACCGATAATTTATACTTAACAATTAATAAACTAAATATACATATAAAAAGAATATCATCAGAAAAAAAAGAAGGGAGTATTTCCTCATCTCCTTTAATTAATAATGAGGCTATCAAATCAATCGCATCCGTTTCTTTTTCTATCGATCTCATTACAAATGAGCGCGATGCAAATAAAGCATTTCGACATTTGCAGGATATTGCCCGTAACTTATCAAAATTTTGGCTTACTCAACGAATTAACAACGAAAAAGCCTATCAACTAAACCGTACATTAACATGGCTACACATCATCCAACTCCCGGCGAGTAACGATGAAAAAATAACCATGTTAAAACCGATCCCACAAACACGACTTCAATATTTCATCAAATTGAAGAATGAATCTGATCACGAAACATTATTACTTGAAATAGAAGAAAGCTTGTCAAAGTCGCCTTTTTGGATAGATGGACACCTTATCGCTTGGGAGAGCTTAATCTCATTAAACCATCCAGAAGCAGCTCAAATCATTCTCGACCAAATGGCATTATTAGTTAAAAAGATCCCTGAAATTATCACATTAAAATTTGATGATGGAACTGAATTTGCGAGTAATAGTGCAAAAAACTGGATCGCAGAACATTGCACCTCAGCAGCATCATCTCAAATAACAGCAAATACTTACAATGAAATAAGTGATGGCACAGATTGGGAAGACGCTTTACAAGCTGCACAATCTGTTCTCACTACCGACAATTTATCAGATGCGATTCTTCCTTTAATTACTGGACACAACCAATGCCGTTCAGACAGAGAAGTTTTCTTTTGGAAGTTTTCACAAGCCAAATTGTTATATCAAGCTCATAAATTTGACTTAGTTTGTGCCTTAACAAGTTGGTTAGATTCTCGCTACTCTCACTCAATCTTAATTCATTGGGATCCAGTACTAGAAGAGCGGTTATTAGAGTTATGGCTTTCATCTCAAAACAAGCTACCCAATAAAGAACAAGACACTCATTTAATGAATACATTACGAGAAAGACTCTGTTGCTTAAATCCAATGCGAGTTCTTAATTTTTAAATCTTAGGAGACATCATGTCAAAAGACGGATCTGTAGCGCCAAAAGAGCGCATAAATGTGACATTTAAACCATCGTCAGGTGATGCAGCGGAGGCACTTGAACTTCCTCTAAAAATGATGGTACTAGGTGATTTTACACTGCAGCAAGATGATCGAAAATTGGAAGATCGTAAGCCTCTCAACATTGATAAAAATAACTTCAATGATGTGATAGAAAAACAAAATTTAAACATTGAATTTGGCGTAAAGAATCGCCTTCAAGATGATGAAAATAAAGAGATCCCCGTCAACCTTTCATTCAAGAACATGACTGATTTTGACCCTAGCAGTATCGTAGAGCAAGTCCCTGAGCTAAAAGGATTAATGGATTTACGAGAGGCACTTGTGTCCCTAAAAGGCCCATTGGGTAATGTTCCTTCATTTAGAAAAGCAATTGAAGATGCGTTAGTCAATGACGAGGCTCGTGAAAAGCTATTAAGTGAATTAGGTTTAGTGACGGAAAAGGAATAACCAATGTCTGAAACAAGCACAGCCCAAGAAATACAAAAAGAAACAACGATAGGTCTCCTTGATCAAATCGTTGCTCAAACTAATTTAACACCAGAGGATGAAACCTATGGTATTGCTAAACGTGGCGTCAGCGCATTTATTCAAGAGCTATTGAAACCTCATAATCAATCTGAGCCGGTAAAAAAAGCATTAATCGACAAAATGATCACAGAAATTGATCAGCGCTTGAGTACTCAGGTTGATGAAATATTACATCACTCTTCATTTCAACAGCTTGAATCAGCTTGGAGAGGACTTAAGTTATTAGTAGATCGCACCGATTTTCGAGAGAACACAAAAATTGAAATAATAAACATCTCTAAAAAAGATCTACTCGAAGATTTTGAAGATGCTTCTGACATCACTCAATCCGGTTTATACAAACATGTCTATACGAATGAATTTGGTACATTTGGTGGTCAACCTGTCGGTGCTATTATTGGTAATTATGATTTTGGCCCTTCAGCACCCGATATTAAAAATCTACAAAATGTGGCGGCTGTAGCGGCGATGGCTCACGCCCCTTTTATTTCAGCGGCGGGTCCTAAATTTTTTGGATTAGATTCTTTTGAAGGATTGCCTGATCTCAAAGATCTTAATGATCATTTCGAAAGCCCACAATATGCAAAATGGCAGAGTTTTAGAGATCAAGAAGACGCCCGTTACGTTGGGTTAACCTTACCACGTTTTTTACTTCGTCAACCTTATGATCCTGAAGAAAACCCAGTAAAAACATTTAACTACCATGAGAATGTATCTGTAACTCATGAAGATTACCTATGGGGTAATACCGCGTTTACTATGGCCTCTCGAGTCACAGAAAGCTTTGCTAATTTCCGTTGGTGTCCAAATATTATCGGCCCTCAATCTGGTGGCACTGTTGAAGACCTTCCATTGCATCATTTTGAAAGCATGGGAGATATCGAAACAAAAATACCCACTGAAGTTTTAGTGTCTGATCGCCGTGAATTCGAACTAGCAGAAGAAGGATTTATCGCCTTAACCATGCGCAAAGGCTCAGATAATGCTGCTTTTTTCTCTGCTAATTCGGTTCAAAAAGCCAAATTATTTGGTAATTCTGAAGAAGGAAAAAGTGCAGAGCTAAATTACAGATTGGGAACTCAACTCCCTTACTTATTTATTATTAGCCGCTTAGCACATTACATCAAAGTACTACAACGAGAACAAATTGGCAGCTGGAAAGAGCGTACCGATCTTGAAAGAGAATTGAATACGTGGATAAGACAATACATTGCTGATCAAGAAAATCCACCAGCCGAAGTGAGAAGCCGTCGTCCATTACGCGCCGCAAGCATTGAAGTTATCGATGTTGAAGGAAACCCTGGTTGGTACAAAGTAAATTTATCCGTTCGTCCTCATTTTAAATATATGGGTTCTGATTTTACTTTGTCACTCGTTGGTAAATTAGATCAAGAATAACGAAATCGTGCGCCTTGTGCTTATTAATGACAATAAACACAAGGCAATATTAACGTGACATCATTCATTTAAGGAAGAAAGAGAAAGTAATGCTTAAACAACGATTATTTGAACGTTTATTGGCCGGGAATGTATCGATGAATACGTCGGTATCAGTAATGACATTAACGGAATCCATTAAAAATCACGTCACTCAATTACTCTCAACAAGGCAAGGTGACGCAAAAATTCGCCCCGATTTAGGTTTACCAGATTTGAATATCTCACACATGACGCCTCATGATGCGATTCTGCACATTAAAAGAGAAGTAGAACGTGTCATCTCACAGTACGAAACTCGAGTTATCAATACCAAAGTTAATTATTTAGGTAATATAAACAGCCCTATACATCTTTATTTTGAAATCAATGGTGATATTTTATTAAATAACCAACTAACGCCTATCTCTTTTAATACTTACGCTCAAAAAGTTAATACAAAGCCTTATAGCTATGAAATTCAAGGCCTAGCATGAGTTTTAATACCTATTATCAAACAGAGTTAGCGGCACTGAGAGAGCTTGGGAAATCATTTTCAGAAGAGAACCCCGCCCTAGCTCCTTTTCTTGGACAAGAAGGGTTAGATCCAGATATTGAACGCTTATTTGAAGGTTTCGCTTTCTTAGTCGGTCGATTACATCAACGTCTTGATAATCAATTACCTGAGTTAACGCATTCATTAATGCGATTACTTTGGCCTAACTATGTTCAAGCCATTCCCGCAATGAGTACATTGCAATTTACACCGAATGCAGAAGCGACTCAATGCTCAACTATTCCCCGAGGAACTAAAGTAAAAAGTCAGTTAATTGATGGGGTTCATTGTCAGTTCAAAACCTGTTATGACGTTGAGTTGTATCCCATTAGCTTACATTCGTCTTCCTTTACCGCTAATGGAAATGGCGGGATCTATCAACTACGATTAGAATTACCGACAGGTATTGAGTTGCATTCTTTAAATATGAATAAATTAAAAATTCATTTTAATGGAGATAAAGCCAGTAGCCTTTCATTAATCATGGCACTTTGCTCGTCAACTACTCAAGCCGAATTTTGTGCATTAGATAGCGATAATGAGTTAATTAATCGTTCTACCTTTCCAACCAAGAGTATCAAATCCGGTGGTTTTTCACCGCAAGAAGCATTATACGATTATCCATTAAACACATTTGAAGGATACCGTCATATTCAAGAATTCTTTTGCTATCCAGAAAAATATTACTACATTGACTTAACTGAACTTCCAGTATGGCCAGCTCAGTTTAGTCAAGGATGTAAGTTCATCGATATCAAATTTACCTTAGCTCACATTACTCAACAGCCTTTTTATGCTACTCGAATACAACCCGCTCTTTTTTGCACACCCATTGTTAATTTATTCACAGCGGACACTCAACCGATTTTATTAAGTCATAGAAAAGATCAATATAAAGTAACCCCATCCTCTTTAAGTGACAGCAGCAGTACTATTTTATCCGTTGAAGAAGTACATGGGTGGACCCCTGGACAAAAAGGTCGTATTAACTTCTATCATTTTGAATCTTTTGAACATAATGATACAAATAAACACGCCAACTACTACAGCATCAAACAAGAAAAAAATATTGTTAATGGTCACTTTGATACGTACTTATCTTTTCGTTCATTAAATACATTTTCAAATAACATTACGGTATCGATTGGCGTTACTGCATGCAATGGACAACTTGCACAACGCTTATCCGTCGGCAGTATTACTCATGCAACGGAACAGACGACAGGATCAGCAACCTTTTCAAATATTCGCGCAGTCACGCCTTGTTATACTCCGCCAATTGAAAAGGATGGACTCTGGTCTTTGATCTCTAATATGTCTCTCAATTACCTCTCATTAACAAAGCCAGAAGCATTTAAACGCATTTTACTTGCCTATGATTTTGCAGGGCAACAGGACGACTCTAAAGGGAAAAAACATCGTCGATTAATTGATGGTATCAAACACATCACAACAAAACCTTGCGATATGCTTTATGAAGGTGCGCCTGTTCGAGCAATGAATACCCAATTATCACTTAACAGTAAGCACTTTTTATGTGAAGGCGAACTCTACTTGTTTTCATCCGTAATTAATGAATTTTTATCGTTATACACCAGTATGAACTCATTCAATAAACTCAATGTGACAAGTACTTATGGAGGCGACTATTCATGGCAACCACGAATGGGGCAACAACCTCTAATTTAAATCCAATGTCAAAAAATAAAACGATTGATATAAAGATAGAATACATTGGACAACTGTCGCTAATGAAAGCCTTAGATCACGTTTGTCATCAACTTATTCAATACCATCCTTGGTCTTATGATGAAGCTTATGATCGTATTCAATTCATCGCAAATCCATCGCAAGGCTTTGCACCAAGAGAGATACAAACCGTGACCGTACTCATGCAGGACGATGGTTTACCAAAAGTACTCTTAACGCTTAATATGCTATCGCTGATTGGGGCTTCGTCACCTCTGCCTCATTATTATAATGATTATTTACAACAAGATGAAAACAACATCATCAAACCATTTTTAGATATTTTCCACCACCGATTACATCGACTTATCCGTGGTGTCTGGCAAAAATACCGCTACAACGCTGCTTTTCGCAAAGGTGCTAATGACCCTTTTTCTCAGCATATTTTTGCATTATTGGGATTAAAAAGTGAAGAACTACGCGATGATGATTCAATCAATTGGTCTCGATTATTCCCATACTTAGGGTTACTCAGCCAACGAGTTCGATCAGCAAATACCATCGAAGGTCTACTTCGTTATTACTTTCAACACCCAAATATACACATTGAAGAGTGCATTCTACGCCATTGTAAAATTCCGAATCAGCAGCAATGCACATTAGGAAATACAAACTCCTCACTCGGAGGCGATGTTGTTCTTGGTGACAGCACGCCAGATCGTGCAAACAAATTTAGAATTCATATAACTGAATTAACTTGGGATCATTTTCATTCATTTTTAACCAATAAACCAAACTGGATCACATTAAATCGCTTAGTTCGATTCACGGTAAAAGATCCGCTAGATTTCGATATTCAACTTCATTTAAAAAACGATGAACCCCGCCCATTAACGCTATCAGAAAGTAATGAATGCTGTCTGGGTTGGACAAGTTGGCTCGGCTCAAAACCAAATGAAGGACGTATAACACTTTCAGGGAAGACATTATGATTAACGTAGAATTACCACAATTAATAAAAACATTAGATAAAGAGTCACACCTTGCTCTTGAGCAAGCCGCTCAACTTTGTGTCACTCGCGGTGGTCATGAAGTTCTATGTGAAGATTTTATTTTAGCCGCACTAAATAACCCTCAAAGCTTTTGGAATAAAGCCTGTATTCAATATGAGGTATCAATTGAAAATTTAATCGAAGCTTTGCAACATGGTCGTCGAAGTCGCTCCTCTGAAAGCAATAACCCTGTTATCTCTACTGCGCTTATTGAATGGCTTCAAGAAAGTTATTTATACTCAATGTTAGAAATGAAACTCTCTGAAATACTCTCAGCTAACTTACTGTTAACCCTACTCGCACACCCTAATAAATATGGCCATACTCCTTATTATCGTGCATTAAGTGTGATTCCTTTAACTGATTTAAAGCAACAAGTCGAAGGCTTAATTAATTCGGTTACTGAAAATAAAACAGCCAACCATGAACATCAAGATGCACTTAGCGCCTATACCACAAATTACACACAATTAGCAAAAGACAACAAGATTGATCCCGTTCTTTGTCGTGACAGTGAAATCCGCCAAATGATTGATATTTTGGCTCGTCGCCGTAAAAACAATCCAATGATTGTTGGTGAAGCGGGTGTAGGAAAAACGGCATTAGTTGAAGGTCTTGCAATAAAAATAGCGCAAGGCGAAGTCCCTGACATTTTAGAAAATGTCTCATTACTTTCTCTTGATCTTGGTTTATTACAAGCAGGTGCAAGCATTAAAGGCGAATTTGAACGTCGTCTAAATTTAGTAATCAAAGCGGTACAGCAAAGCCCTACCCCTATTATTTTATTTATTGATGAAGCCCATACGCTTATTGGCGCTGGTGGACAAGCAGGAAGTAACGATGCAGCCAATTTATTAAAACCCGCCTTAGCACGTGGAGAATTAAGAACTATTGGCGCAACAACGTGGTCTGAATACAAAAAATACATCGAAAAAGACCCGGCTTTAGCTCGTCGTTTCCAACCGATAAAAGTCGACGAACCGACCGTTTCTCAAGCTATTACGATTCTAAGAGGGTTGGCTGATAAATACGAAGAGAGCCATGGTGTCTATGTGAGAGATGATGCCATTGTTGCCGCCGCTGAATTATCAGCGCGTTATATTACAGGTCGACAATTACCAGACAAAGCCATTGATCTGCTCGATACCGCCTGTGCACGTGTAAAAATAAACCTTAAAGCCAAACCTCAGTCTTTAGAAGCGTTATTTCATACTATTGCGATTACTCAACGAGAATTAAATTGCGTACTTAGAGACAAACAAGCCGGTATTCATATTGATGAAAAACACATATATGACCTTGAGAATAAACTGAAAGAAACACAGATCAAAGCACAATACCTTGAGCAGGATTGGCTTAATCAAAAAGAATTAGCTGAAGCCTTATTAACATCTCGTATTAATGTCGCTCAATGTGATGATAGCGAAGAATGTGAACAACTTCTGAGTGCCCAAAAAGAGATCTATCATGCACTAATGAAAGCTCAATCAAGCCAAGTCTTAGTTAATTATGAAACCTGCCCATCACTTGTTGCTGAAGTAATTTCTCACTGGACCGGAATACCAATGAGTACCTTACTGCGTGGACAATCGTCTCAAGTATTAACACTTCATACCCAATTAAAACAACAGATCAAAGGCCAAGATCAAGCCATTGTTGCCTTACAGAAAGCAATTCAAGCCACGGCAGCAGGACTTAATAATCCCAATGCACCCACAGGCGTTTTCTTATTTGTAGGTCCAAGCGGTGTAGGAAAAACACAAACAGCACTAGCGATTGCTGATTTGATGTATGGCGGAGAACAATTTCTTACCACGATAAACATGTCCGAATTTCAAGAAAAACATACCGTTTCTCGATTGATCGGCTCACCTCCAGGCTACGTCGGCTATGGTGAAGGAGGCATTCTAACCGAAGCCGTACGCCAACGCCCTTATTCTGTCGTACTGTTAGATGAAGTTGAAAAAGCAGATCCTGAAGTCATGAACTTGTTCTATCAAGTCTTTGATAAAGGGGTGGTAAATGATGGTGAAGGTCGAGAAATAAATTTTAAACAAACCTTAATTATCATGACCTCAAATCTTTCCTCTGAACACATCGAGTCATTATGTAATCAAGACGAGTTACCTTCAGTAGAATCACTCACTAAAGCCATTCGTCCAATTCTGAATCAATATTTTAAGCCCGCGTTAGTTGCTCGTATGAATATCGTTCCTTTTTATCCACTGGATTTAGAGAGCATGGAAGCGCTTGTTGATATTCGTATGCAACAATTAAGTCAACAATTACAAAAGCAGCGTATAACCCTCTACTACGATGCTCATATTATTAGCCATATAGCCAAAAGCTGCACGCTAACAGAAACCGGGGCTCGTAATATTGATGCCATTATTAATGGTCAGCTTAAACCTGCATTTTCATCTCAAATACTATTGGCTCTTGCTCAAAAAGAACCTTTAAAAGCAATCTCAGTGAATATTGATGAGGATGGACAAGTATATTGTCAATTTGAACAGCACGGTACAGGTGAGGAAGAAGTATGCCTGCCAAATTGATGAATATAAATCCGGTTAAAGACGATAACCTAATGAAGGTAACTCAATGTTGGCTTCAAGGGATAATTAAGCACAGTAAAGCGACCAAAGTGATTTGCTTTCTTTCTCAAACCTCTGGAGTGGAATTAATAAAAATAGCAGAAGGATGCAGTAATGACATTCAAACTTGTTTTTCAGAGCCGGTATCAAGAGGTCGAGATCAGAAAAAAAAGACAATAAGTACTGAATATAATCAATTTAATACACTGACCTTATGCATGAGTGAAGGACGTAATTTTAATCTTCACTTTAGTCAATGTAGCGATGAAATCAAAAACATTATCTTTACCCCATCAGAGCATTATGAATTAACAGATGGAGAAGTAGAGTTTATGCCATTAATTAATTCTAAAAAATGTGTTTCTGGCGTACTCGTTTTCTATTTCTCAGATTTTATTACGTACAAACAAAGCGATCGACAAACAATACAAACATTAAATTCTCTCGCAATCGATCGTGTCGCGTTAACGAGTAAACATCAACAAGAATTATTAGAAACAAGAATAGACAGTCCCTCACACACACAGTGCATTCCTGCTAATTTTAATATTATTGGCAACAGTAATGCGATGCGTGAAGTTCGACTCAATATATCTAAAGCACTCCATATTAACCGTAACATACTCGTCACTGGGGACACTGGCAGTGGCAAAGAATTAATAGCAAAAGCCATTCACCAATTTGGCAATCGTCGTAATGAACCTTATGTAGTACAGAACTGTGCCTCTATTCCTGAACATCTGTTAGAAAGTGAATTATTTGGTTATGAAAAAGGGGCGTTTACTGGCGCTGACCGTAATTATATAGGCCTAATACGTTCGGCAGACAAAGGCATTCTATTTCTTGACGAAATAGGCGACATGCCCAGCTCATTGCAAGCCAAATTATTACGAGTTTTAGAAGAAAAAAAAGTTCGCCCTTTAGGATCAACAACAATTTATGACATTGATGTCAAAGTCATCGCAGCAACACACCAAGCATTAATGAAAAAAATTGAACACGGTGAATTTCGACAAGACCTTTATTTTAGGTTAGCTCAATTCCCCATCGTATTGCCGCAACTCAAAGAAAGAACAGGCGATATATCATTGCTCGCTCACTTCTTTGTTGCGCAATATGCCATAGAACAAAATCAACCGACACCAGAACTCAGTGATGGTTTTCTTGATTCATTACAAACGTATCCATTTCCTGGAAACGTTAGGGAGTTAAAGAACATTATAGAACGTTGCTGTATAGAAGATCCCCACGCGCGACGACTAAATAAATCCATTCTTTTACGTGTTCTGAATGAATTCACCGTAATATCACCCATCGTACATTCATCAAATGACTCACTATTAACAGGCAGTCTATCCACTCAAATAGAACAATTTGAGAAAACGGTGCTCGTTCAATATTTAGAGAAACATCAGGGTCATCTACAAACCATTGCGAACCGATTAGAGCTATCAAAAGGCTCTTTAGATTATCGTCTACGCAAATTTAATTTATCTGCCAAGGAATGGAGATTCTAAGCATGTTATTACGTTTATCATTATTCACCACGATTTTAATGCTTAGTGCATGCAGTAACTATGATGATTACCGACCTGTTGGTAATCCGGCACCACAAGAACAAACAACTCTCGTTTCAGAGGAGAAATAAAATGGAACTCGCCTTTGATATTATTCAATCACAAGATTTACCTATCGATACCCTACCTACTTTTACCTTTAAAAAAGCAGGAGGCACCATTGGCCGTAGTCCCAATTCAGATTGGTATATCGCAGACAATAAACGCCAACTGTCGAATGTTCACGTATCCATAAGTTATGAAAATGACCAATTTTTCATTTCAGACAGTAGCACAAACGGAACTTATCTTGATGGGCAAGAGGCTTCACTAAACAACGGAGAATTGCACCCTGTTTCTCATGGTGATATTTACGAATTAGGTTTAATAAAAATTCGAGCTCGCTTGTTACAAGACCCAGAGAATTATATTTCACCAAGCCAAAACTCGCTTGATTCTTCCTCAAATGATGAACAATCTGTCTTTGATATGATCCCTGACGACAGTTTTTTAAGCAATGCGCCTATCGAAGAATTACTTAACACCGATGAAGACATTATTTTAAAACAAGTCGAAGATGCGGTACCCCCTCAATCTCAAATGGACGATACCTTACTTAAAGAACAATTCATTTCTCCCGTTTTATATGATGACTTTGATGAAGGAAATAATGCGACGTCTTATACCGGAGAAGAACAAATAATAGAAGACCACATTTTTTCTACTCAAACTAGATCTACGGATAACCCAATACCAGAATCTAAAGAAAAAACGATAGAAAAAGAGAATAATGCCGAACAATCTCAAGCCTATTTAGTCGCGTTATCAAAAGGCCTAGGGATTGAATTAACCAATCTAGAAGATCCAGAGCAAACATTATTTGATATTGGTAGCGCATTAAGAAGTTCGATCAATGGCATTCAACAGCTTTTACGAACCCGAACTGAAATTAAAAATAAGCTCACCGCGAATGCCACCACGATTCAGGCTCAGGGAAATAACCCCATTAAGTTCAGCCATGATGTCAATGATGCCCTTAATGTCATTATTCACCATAAACCCGGTTATTTACAGGGGATTGAAGCCATAAACCAAAGCTGTAAAGACATACAAGCCAACCAACTCGCCATTCATGATGCTTGCCAACATACCTTGGATGCACTCATAGAAAAGCTATCACCGCAGACATTAACATATCGGTTTGTACAGGATGGTATTCAAACAAAATTTACAAAACCAGACGCGTTGTACTGGCAAGCCTATAAGAAACTGCATGAGCAAATAAGTCATGATTCTGATTGGAGAAATGCCTTACTAGAACAAGACTTTGCGAAACAATACGAATCTCAACTGCAAATGTTATCTGCCGCTTTACGCGTGTAAACACAACTAATGATAATTAAAGGAATACATTCATGAAATCGTTGTTCGCTTTATTGACGATATTAATGTTCAGTGGCTGTAGCAATACGCCTGAACCAACCTACGTTGCATTAACCCTTAATGCTTCGGCAAATCTTAACCCTGATCATGTTGATCGTCCATCACCACTCGTTATCAGGATCATTGAACTGTCATCAATCACAAGTCTTGAGAATGCCGAATTCTTTGATTTATACAACAATGCAAAAGCCAATTTAGGTCCTGATTTTATTGCAGAAGAAGAAATAATCTTACGTCCCGGCGATAAAAAGATCATCAAACTAAAATTAAGTGAAAAAGGACAATACCTTGCTGTTATTGGCGCTTATCAAAATATTGAAAGTGCCGATTGGCGTTATATTTATACCGTTGAACCAGAAGAAGCTCAGAAAATAGAATTGATAGCGACGGATACCTCTATTGTAAAGCTGGAACGCGTAAAGAAAAAAAACACAACCCCAGCTAATAACCCCCACATTTAGAGGACATCGCTATGCAAAAAGTAATATGGAATGAAGGCATGTTATTACGCCCTCAACATTTCCAACAAAATGATCGTTATTATAATCATCAATTACAAACAAGAACCCAACAGCAACACCGCTTCAATTGGGGATTTCATTCTCTAAGTTTTGATAATCACCACCTATCTGTGGGAAAAATCGTGATAAATCAAGCCAGTGGAATTTTACCTGATGGTTCCTTATTTGATATCCAGCATCAAGCAACGCCAATTATTTGGGAATCTGACGAACCAAAAACAAACCTCACATTATATTTGGCTTTATCTTTATCCACCGTAAATAGCCCGGAAGCTCGTAGTGACAAAGAAACAGGCATTAACACTCGCTATCTTTCTTATGATCTCACTATTGCAGATAACAACGCTCAAATACAAAACTTACAAACCATCTCTTGTGGTGAATTAGATTTTCATATCATTACAGAAGAAGAACTAGATAATCACTGGGTAAAATTGAAACTCTGTGAAATAAAACAAGTCACTCCTGAAGGCGCAATTCAGTTAAACCAAAACTTTGAAGCCAGTTTCATTAATGGTCAGCACTCTTCCTTGGTTCATCGCTCTTTGCGAGAAGTATTAACGTTAGTCACTCATAAAGCTGACATTCTTGCAGAACGAATTACTCAATCAGGCCATGCGACATCAGAGATCGGGGATTTTTTATTACTTCAATTACTGAATAAATACGAACCTCAATTGCATTACTTAAACCAATGCAATCAATATCATCCAGAAGAGTTGTACTTATTACTTGCCACACTACAAGGCGAATTAGCAACCTATGATTCAGCTCAACGTCGTGCAGAGTTAAGTCTTGCTTATAACCATAAAGAACAAGGGGATTCCTTCGAGCGCCTTCTTTTCCGCCTTCGTAAACAATTAAACCAATCACTCAAACAAAATGCCTTTGAGATCCCACTTCAAAAACGTAATCCCGGCGTTCTCATTGCTCCGATTTCAGATACGAGCTTGTTACAAGAAGCCTCCTTTATTCTTGCCGCCCGCTCTCATACGGATGCAGAAACGTTACGTAAGCAGCTTCCTCCACAATTAAAAGTAGGCCCTGTTGAGAAAATTCGAAACTTAGTCAACTTACAATTACCAGGAATAACTTGCCGATCGTTATCGGTCGCACCGCGACAAGTCCCTTTCCATGGCGATTATTGTTATTTTACTCTTGATTTGAATGCGAATGACCGCTCTCAATTAACTCAATCAGGAGGTTTTGCGTTCCATATCGCTGGAGATTTTCCAGAACTGTCCCTCTTTTTTTGGGCTATAAGGAATAAATAATATGAGCAGCATGGATGACCGCACGGTACTTATTACCCAAGACCCAAATCAAGTTAGCCCTACGTTAACTCAGAGCCCCAATGCCCCAAAGTTTGATCAATTACAAAATCGAATGGTGTATGCCGCTCGTATCAAACCTGAAGAGTACAACTTTGCTGGCAACAACCCACTGATTAGCGCCGCATCGTCTTTGCTTTGCATTACGTGTGATTTAAAGAAAGAAACGTATCAAGATATAGATCTACTCAAGCCTAAATTAGTCGAAGAAATTAAATCATTTGAATTCCAAGCCTTAAATTCAGGCGTTGAGAATAACTACGTCGCACTATCCCGCTATTTACTGTGCTCTTTTATTGATGAAGTGGTGGTTACTACACCTTGGGGAGCCGAAAGCCACTGGGCATCACAAAGTATGCTTAGTAGCTTTCACAATGAAACCTATGGCGGTGAGAAGTTTTTTCTGTTGCTTGAAAAGCTAAGTCGAAATCCAGCTAAGTATTTAGAATTATTAGAGTTAATGTATTTATGTTTAAGCTTAGGTTTTGAAGGTAAATACCGTGTTTTATCTCGAGGTTTAATTGAATTAGACGCCATTCGAGATTCGTTATACCGCCAAATTCGATCGTTACGTGGTGATGAAAAATCAAATCTTTCGCCAAATTGGGAGCCTAAACAAGTGCAACGACATAAGCTGACAAGACAAACATCATGGGTAGGCATTGTCTGCGTAGTTCTGTTTTCTTTATGTGCTATCTATGGTGGTTTTTACTATGTCTTAGACCAGCAATCAGCTCACGTTATTCAAGCATTTGAACACATTGAATTATAGGATTGTCAGGGATGAAATCATTTTTTAACGCTTTATTAAATACGCTCAAGCAAACATGGTGTTGGTCTTTATTAATCGCCTTATTTATCGCCCTTCTTTTTTGTTTGTTTGGCCATTACATCGCGATAGCATCGACGCCATTAATTGAGTCGACGACAGGAAAAATATTAACCGTTATCGTCTGTCTTATTTTATGGGGTACCTATAACCTCTCTCTTTGGTGGTTAGAAAAACAAGAAGCACAAAAAGAAGAAAATAAAGACGCATACCAAGCCGCTCAAACAGAGTTGGCTTATGTACATGCACATTCAAACATACTAAAAGAAAAACTTGATGCGGCTATTGCCACAATTAAACGGGCTGGATTGTATGGAAAATTAAATAACAACATTAAATACCAACTTCCTTGGTACATGGTTATCGGCCCTCAAAATAGCGGAAAAACGACTTTACTAGAATGCTCAGGGCTCGATTTCCCCCTAAATCAAACCGATGGGCATTACACAAGAGACATCGAAAATAGCCAACATTGCGAATGGTACTTTGGTAATCATGCCGTATTATTAGATGCTGCTGGACGCTTTTTTGATCAACATGAACACGAATTGACCAACCCTATTTGGATTCGTTTTCTAAAAGCATTACAAAATAAACGCCGTCGTCGCCCTCTTAACGGCGTAATTTTAACCATTGATGTCAGTGCATTACAGTCACCTGATGAGAGTAGCATTGAACTTCAAGCTCGTTATGTACGCGAACGCCTACAAGAATTAAGACACGAATTAAGCTCTGATATGCCTATTTATTTTCTATTAACCAAAATGGATAAGGTCGAAGGATTTGAACCTTTTTTCTCCTCTCTTTCTCGAGAAGAAATGGATCAAGTTTTTGGAATTACATTCAACGAAGGCGAAGGGCAGAAAGCAAATAAAATAAAACATGAGTTTGAAAAGCTAATTTCACGAATAGATTCTCAAGTAATGTCTAAATTACATGATGAGCGAGACGTAATGAAACGCGCAGAATTGTTGCAGTTCCCCCGCCAATTAAGCTTTTTAGCCGAACGTTTAGCTCTATTCTCTGAATTGGCATTTACCAAAACACGCTATCACCAAGCCGCTCATTTACGTGGTTTGTATCTAACCTCTGTGCCAGAGCCAAGCCATCAACATACAGAATCGACAACATCAAGTATTGGACAAAACTTAGGGATAAGTTCTCGAGTATTACCGACCTATCAACACCAACGAGGCTTCTTTATTCGTAAACTATTAGATGATGTTATTTTCCCTAACAGTGAATTAGCGACTCTTGATGATAATTATGAAAAGAGAATTAAAATAAAGAATGCCTCCATCTATGCATTTTCATTTTCAGTTATCATCGGGTTAGGCGCACTATGGGCAACGAGCTTTTTAAGTAACCATACTAAGCAACAGCAGTTACTCACATTTGCTGACGATTATAACCAGTCGATTGTTCATCTTTCTCCTCTTGCCACCTCTGTTGAACTATTACCGACATTAGATGCGTTATTATTGGCAACAAAAGTGTACCAATCAGATGAGTCTTCATTTACTGAAGGCTTCACCGGATTACAACAAAACAAAAAATTAAAAGAAGCGGCAGAGACTGCTTACCATAATCAACTTAACCATTTATTACTTCCAAAAATAACCAGTGAGTTAGAATATCAAGTAACGAATAATCAAGAAAATCGAGAATTTTTAACCCCTTCACTTCGCGCTTATCTCATGCTTAATTTGCATGATCACCTTGATAGAAAATACCTTGAAGAATGGATGAGCTTACATTGGTCATATTTATACAGTGGCTCAGCAACCGAACAACAATCGTTGCAAACTCATTTATCTAATTTACTTAATATTGGTTTTGAACCTGTTGAATTAAATAATAATCTCATCGCGAAATCACGAAAATTTCTGCGTGAAGCCGACACATCAGAGTTAGTTTACCAACAGCTGAAACAAGACGCCAAAGAGATGAAACTGCGTGACATCAAAATCAGTGACCATCTAGGGCCAAATCAAAATCTATTTAATCACACCAATATTATTATTCCTGGGCTGTTTACTCAAAAAGGGTACCAAACCGTTTTCCTAAGCAAAGGATTAGACCAAGTAAAACAACTCATTGATGAGAATTGGGTCATCGGACTATCAAGCGATTTAAGTACTAATGAAATACGTAATTTATATTCAGAAGTTGAAGACCTTTATTTTCATGATTACATCCGCTACTGGAAAGATGCGGTCGATCAATTGCAAATAAAACCCTCACGTAATATTGATGAAGCGATCCTGCAGATATCAAACATCACAGGCTCAAGCCAACCTATATTAAAATTACTCAATTTAATACGTGAGAACACAACCTTTATAGACCAAGCTCAACTGGCTGAAAATACCGCAAAAACGGCGAAGAAATTACCGATAAATCACAAATTAAAAAAAGTCGCTTCTCTTGGTCTACATAGTGTCGAAGAGCGGTCACAAAGTGCACGAAAAGCAGTCAGTAATCAATTTGAACCACTGAATTTATTATTAACTGATAAAGCGCAAGCGACGATCCCATTAGAAGATGCTCTTGTCGTAATAAATGAACTTGGGGGACGTCTTTCTATGGTTAAGTACTCGCCGAACCAAGATTCATCAGCCTTTAAAATTGCACGAGATCGCATGCAAGGAATGCCAAATGAATTAAATGATATTCGAGTCATGGCAGAAACATTGCCGCAACCACTTCAACAATGGTGGAGACAAGTTGCGAATAATACATGGGGTATTTTACTTACCCATTCTAGAAACCACATACAAATGGTCTACCAAGACAAAGTCATCAATCATTACGACGTCGCACTCGCAGGTCGTTATCCATTTAGAAACAGCAATCAAGACGTTAATATTGCTGACTTTGATGAATTTTTCCAAACTGGGGGGATTTTAGATCATTTCTACGATGCTTATTTAGCTTCATTTGTGCATCAACAAAAAGGGAAGTTTTTAGAGAAGCAACTAAACGGACGCTCTTTAGGCCTCTCTAACTCTTTTTTGAACCAATATTATTTTGGCTTAACCATTCAAAAAATGTTCTATGGCTCAAAAGGAAAAGAAGCAAATGTCTCCTTCCGAATTGCCCCATTTGAACTGGATGCGAGTGCTCTGCAATCAACCTTCTATTATGGTAAAAATAAGTTTGCTTATCGTCACGGTCCTATTCAGAAGAAACAGTTCACTTGGCCTATTACAAATCAACGTCAATACGTCAGCTTTGTCTTGCAAGACTTAAGCGGTACAAAAGTAGTTAATCAACAAAACTCTGGTCCTTGGGCTTTCTTCAGAGTATTAGATAAGTTCACTGTAAATAAGTACCGAGGAAAAGATGTCATCAAAGTCGATCTTAAAAACCGAGGGATGAACGCAAAGTACCTTATTTATAGTGACCGAACACCGAACCCATTTAATCGTAAAATTCTGACTAATTTCTATCTTCCAAAAAGGATTAATGGATGAGTCAACAATTTCAAATGGCTTATTTCTCTGCAGAAGGAAAAGTAAGGGACAAAAATGAAGATTCTATTTTGTCTCTTACTGAACAAGGGATTTGGGTCGTTGCTGATGGAATGGGTGGCTATGAACACGGTGAGATTGCCAGTGGCATGATCACCAATTCATTTAAAACAGAGCAGCTTCATGGAACATTAGATCAAAAAATCACAAAAGCAAAACGAATGCTTTTAAAAGTAAATCATCACCTAAGTCAGGAAAAAACGCTCTCTCGTAGTCGCATTATAGGCAGTACCGTTTGCATGTTAATCGCTCATCATGGGCACATGGCTTGTCTTTGGGCTGGTGACTCAAGGTGCTACTTATTTCGACATAAAAAACTGTATCAAATATCAAAAGATCACACTCAAGAACAGAATGGAAAAGAGGCACTAACTCAAGCCATTGGAATGGGGAGTAACTTGCAAATTGAACACTGTATCATCCCTCTTCAACATCAAGATACGTTCTTACTCACAAGTGATGGGGTACATAAATACCTATCAAATGCCATGATAGAAGCTTGTATGGCATTACCTAGTACGCTTAAGGGATGCTATCACCTAAAAGAGCAAGTATTACTGACTCCTGCAAATGACAATTTATCTGCAATAATGATTAAGGTGTATCGATGAATACTATGAATATAGATCAGTTTATTGGCGAAAATAATTCGATCGACAATGCAATAGACTCAACGAAACCTAAAAAAATTAAGCCCATACCTAAAGTTATTAATGGCCGCTATAAAATAAAACGAGTATTAGGCGTTGGAGGCATGGGAGTGGTGTATCAAGTGGATGATTTATTACTTCATAGCCTTGGTATTGACGCGTGTGAATTCGCAATCAAAGTGCTAAATAGTGAGGCTTCTTCTTATCATGACGCTGAATTAATTTTAGTAAATGAGTATTTACAAGCCAATCAACTGCATCACCCAAATATTGTCCCAATCTCACACCTCGCGTTATGTAATGAATCTCAGCGAGGTTTTCTTGTTATGCCAATGATAAAGGGAGATCTCTTATCTTTATTATTAGAATCCCCTTTTGAATCCATTCCAGACAATGACCGGTTAAAATACGCTTATGTGTTAATTAATTGCCTCATTCATTGTCATAAAAGAGGTGTAATTCATGGCGATATAAAGCCGAGTAACGTACTTATTTCAAATAATAATGAAGTGCATTTATTCGATTTCAGTATTAGCCGAAATGTGAATTCTGAACATAATAAATTTGCGATTGATTTTAAAAACGTACATGCCTGGAGTGGTGATTATGCCGCTCCAGAAGTACTTCAAGGGAATGCGCCAACCATTAAAAGTGATCTCTACTCCCTCGCTATTTTACTTTATAAACTTCTACTAAAAACGCACCCTTATCAACAAAAAAAAGACATTTCAACTCACCGAACAAAAGAAGAACAGCGACTACATCTATTGTTGCTTCAAGCAATGAGAGTGGTTCCATCTGAACGTCAAATGAATATGAAAGCGCTATTATCCATAATTAAATCCATCAACACACAGCAATCCAAAACCAATAATATATCGGCCTTAAAACGAGTGACGTCAATATTCACCAAACGTTAAGCGATTTCTTTCATATCATCAGTACTAAAACACGATATTTGATTTCTGCCACTTGTTTTTGATTCATACAACGCAATATCTGCCCGCTTGTAAGAGGATTCATTACTGTGACAAATATCGGTAACCCCACCACTGATAGAAACTCTTATATCGGCATACAAACTCACTGCAACTCTGAGTCGATTTAATATTACTTCCGCTTCTTTAAGGTTCGTATTAGGCAAAATAACAGCGAACTCTTCTCCGCCAATACGAGCAATAAAATCATTCGGGCGACTCTCTTTTTGTAAAATACGTCCAACTTCAATAATGACCTTATCACCCACGTCGTGACCATAATTATCATTAATACGTTTAAAGTGATCGATATCCACAATGGCTAAACAACACGGTTTTGGTGTTACGTTAGTTGTAAACTCATGAATTATTGCTGCAAATTCACGTTCAAATTTACGGCGGTTCCAGCATTGCGTTAATCCATCTTTTTCACTTAAATCACGGAGTTGATTTTCTAATTCTTTACGAGCGGTAATATCCACAAAAGAAGCGATATAAAACTCCATTTTTCCTTCTTTATTAAAAACAGCTTGGATTCTTAATATCTCAGTAAGAAGAGAACCATCTTTGCGCTTATTAATGACCTCTCCCTCCCAAAGACCATCGGTTTCTAATGCTTTCCACATCTCGATATAAAAATCTTGTTTATGATCACCCGATTGAAAAATAGAAGGCGATTTGCCCAATACTTCATGCTCTTCCCATCCGCTTAATCGAGTAAACTCATCATTAACTTTGATAATACGATTTTTTTTATCCGTAATGACAATAGCAGACATACCATTTAGAGCCGCTAAAGCCAATTGGCTCTCAAGGCTCGTTGTTCTATGTTTCGATATATATCGAGAAATAATAATGGAGAGAGAAATTATCAGAAGGAGGGCCATTATTGCTTCGTAAATGATAAACGTAAGCTTATGACTCTGCAGGTTACTCTCTTGAAGATGATTATTTTTTAATAATAAATAAAGCGTACTCTTATAATATGTTCCGCCTAACTCTATCTTAGAAAATGAATAATTCACGTCCTTATAATCAACGCTTCCACTCTTTTGAGATTTCATTAACTTCCACAGTTCTGGCCTTTCCACTAAAAGGTTGTACTGGTTACGTTCCGGAATAAGATGGCCTAAGGTTTTTCGTTTATCTTTAGATGCTAGGTAATAGCCATCCTCATTAATAAACTCTAGCGAATAGCCAGTATTAATAGACTGCTCAACTTGGGTAACGATGTTATAAGCATCAACATTAAAAACCAAATACCCTTTTCGTTCATTCCCTACCTCTACAGGTGTAAATAAACGCAATACTGGTTGTGGCGGAATAAGTGATTTCCCATTCTCCGTTTCTAAATCTACACCAAAAAAACCAATTTCACTTGCCGCTAGTGTTTGAGCGTAAATAAAATAATCTCGTTTAGATTTGTCTTGTAACTGATGTTCAGGGGTTATCGATATTCCATTAACACCATGATCGATGCGAGAGACTTCTCTACCATTAACATCAAGAAAACGAACTTGTGATATATAGGTTAAATTAGTCACGGTTAACGACCACAATGTTTCTAATAAGGCTTTATTTTTAGAAGAGGGATCTTGAATGAATTGTAATAAAACCCGATTATCCGCAAGTAAGTTCAATGAAGTGCCTAACTGAGAACCAATAAAATAAACTTCTTTTTTACTGTAATTCAGTTGATGCTTAGCTTCATTTTGCCCATCAGTGTAAATTGTATTTAGTTGTGTCTCATACTGATTTCCAAAATAAAACATTGGAGTAATCCCGATTAAGACCATGGTAATAACAAAATACTTTATTTGTTTAAAATTAATACTGTTCTTCACTGCTTGCCAACATTTTTCTTTTATTCTACCAAATCAATAAATTTAAATAGTGATATCACGCGAGTAAATAGAATAACTAACGTGATATCACTATTTAAATTTATTCATACAAAAAAGCTCGAAAATAGCTCGAGCTTTAAGATTAAAATCAATTATAACTAAGAGTTACTCATTAAAAGCCATAATTTAAGCTTAATGTACTGTAAATCTCATCGTGTGTCTTCCCTGTTGCTACTACGCTGTTATAAATATATTCAGCGTCTAACATGAGCGATAAACTTTCCATTAGCTTATTCTTTAAGAATACATGCGTCGTTGTGGTTGTATTTGAACTGCCATAATCGACACGGACACCACCACCGGCTTCTAAGCCATCTGTTATTTTTGATTGCCCTTCAATAAAAAAGTTCGCAATCATTTCTTTTTCTGAATTATTAGGTAAATCGTCATCAAATGCTTGGCGTTTAGAGTATCTATAACCAGGCCCCGCCCCGACATCTAATGCTGAATGTTCAGTATCAATAAGATTCGCACCAAAACCGCCGACTAATAGTGCTTGTTCACGATAAGTCGCAAATTGGTCATGTTCATATTTTGCATTACCAAAAGCAAAAATTCTCTCAGTGATGTCATACTTTACATCATAAATTGTCTTATTCTTATTGGTTCCGTCATCCTCTTCATTACCTTTTGTGTAATACGTAGAAAATTCGCCAGTATGATGCCATCGTGCTTCTTGATACTTTAAAATAATACCAGAATTAACTGACATCGAGGTTTCATCTGTTTTTGAATAAATGAAACCGACTTTCGCATCACCACTAAACTCACCAGAAACATCATCTTCTTCTGCCGCTACGACGGAAAAATTAAATAAAGTAAGTGCCGAAATAAACGATGCTATCGCAGTTAACCTAAACATGCGTATCCTCTTAAATTAATTATAATTGTTAATGATTATAACGGGGTTTGCTTTATTGAATGCCAAACCTACACAGTCGTATTACATTTAAGACATGAACTATCGCTGATTTTAGTTTAAATTTCTTGCTTGTGTTGTTTAATTAAGCACTTGGCCTGTTTTTCATTATTTATCCTTGCAATCTACATAGCCATGTTTAATAATCTCTCTCGTTCTAACGAACAACAGAATCTATGGAGGCCCTGGTCCTCCCGCAACACTAACTCGTGAACTCGGTCAGATCCGGAAGGAAGCAGCCGCAGCGAGTGACGTGTGTGCCGGGATGTGGCTGGGGCTTCCACCCAATCCCCCTTTGCAAAACAACATCCTCAGCTTTATTATTCCCTAAATTAAATTCGTAATGTAAATAAAACCAACATTGTTCTAACTTCATCAAATCAATACTTTACTGCTCATCTATATTGTTTAGACTATAGCCTTCTAAATAATCAGGATTGCATACGATGAAACAGAAAGGCTTCACTTTGATAGAACTTATCATTGTAATTGTGGTTTTAAGTATCTTAGCAATTACTGCAGCATCAAAATTTATAAACCTTCAACGTGATTCTCGAATTTCAGCGCTACAAGGGCTAAAAGGAGAAATGACTGGAGCAATGAACCAACTACACCCAAAAACAATTCTTGCAGGAGTTGACACTCAAGCAAGCGGGTCTATAACAATACTTGGTGATAATATTCACATTGTATATGGTTACCCAAAAGCCGATGCAGCCAAATCTTGGAATAAACTAATGAATCAAGTTTTTGTTGATTCTCAATACAATGACAATATTCCATCTGAATGGTATTTTCATAATGACACCAGTAAACCCTATATTACTTTCATGCACAGAAGTAAAAAATACAGTACTGATAAGTGTCATATTAAATACAGTGAAGCGGTAAATAGATCTGCAATCCCTGAATTTGAATTGATTGATACTGGTTGTTAATCACATAATTTAATTAGAAATACCCCACCTTCATACAAAAACTTGTGCAACTATTCACTTTTACATGAGTTTTATTGAGATCTGTCCTGTAATTTATAAATTGTTCCTAGCACATATTTATTTCTATTCTAATCTTATTTCACATCGATTAAAAAGTGGTTGATGATTTTTGAATTATCTTTAAGGATATGAAATGGAACATTCAAATTTAAAAAGAAAACATAATTATAAATTTACCCTCTCTACCCTCACAATTTCTTGTCTTATGGCATTTAATGCTCAAGCTGCGATAGATTGCGGTCCTCTAAATACATGGAGTGGCGACACCGTTTATAATGGTGGTGACCAAGTGAAACAGGGAAATAATGCTTATAAAGCAAAGTATTGGACTCAGAATAATGATCCGGCAACGGCTGGTGAATGGGGTGCATGGCAAGACTTAGGCTCTTGCTCTGGTGATCTTGTTAATATTGCACCAACCGTCGATTTGACCTCTCCTAGCTCAACAGATAACATCGCTATTGGGGATATTGTAACGTTAACCGCTTCTGCGGCGGACAGTGATGGTTCAGTCGTTCGCGTTGATTTTTCGGTTGATGGGTCAGTAATAGCATCATCAACGACCTCCCCTTATAGCGCTCCTTGGACAGCTCTTGAAGGATCTCATACCTTTAGTGCTCAATCTTATGATGATAAAGGTGCCGTCAGCACTGAAAGCTCTGTTGTTGTAGCTGTAACCGGGACTCCAACTGACAATATTGCGCCAACGGCAAGTTTAAACTTATCTGCGTCAAGTGTAGAGGTGGGGGCTATCGTCGCATTAACCGCTGATGCAACCGATTCTGATGGAACGATTGATAAAGTCGATTTCTACGTAAACAATACGCTTATTGGTACCACAGCAACCGCACCTTATACTCTACAATACAAAACAACGGCTGCTGGTTCACTTTCTGTTTATGCAAAAGCAACCGATAATTTAGGCGCATCGACCAACTCTTCTCCTTCTACATTAACCGTAACAAGTTCACTTCCTATTGCAGACAACTGCCGTCCTGATGGTATGTATCAAACTGAAGGGGTAAATGTTCCATACTGTACTGTTTATGATAAAGAAGGTCGTGAGTTAATGGGGGCCGATCACCCTCGTCGTGTTATCGGCTATTTCACTAGCTGGCGTGATGGTGGTGATGACCAAAACAGTTATCTGGTTAACGATATTCCTTGGGAGCAATTAACGCATATAAACTATGCCTTCGTAAGTATTGGTTCTGATGGCAATGTGAATGTCGGTGATGTAACCGACCCAAATAATGCGGCCACAGGCAAAGAGTGGGCAGGTGTTGAAATTGATCCAACTCTTGGCTTTAAGGGTCACTTCGGTGCATTAGCAACAGCAAAAGCAAAACACGGTGTTAAAACACTCATTTCTATTGGTGGCTGGGCTGAAACAGGCGGTCACTTTGGTACCGACGGAAACCGCGTTGCTGATGGCGGTTTCTATACTATGACAACCAATGCCGATGGCAGTATCAATCAAGCAGCAATCGAAAAATTTGCAATTTCTGCTGTTGAGATGATGCGTAAGTATAAATTCGATGGTCTAGATATCGATTATGAGTACCCAACATCAATGGCTGGTGCCGGTAACCCTGACGATAAGACGTTCTCTGAATCACGTCGTCCTTACTTAATGAAGTCATATCATGAACTAATGCGCGTTCTACGTGAAAAGCTGGATGTGGCTAGTTCGGAAGATAATATCCATTACATGTTAACGATTGCCGCTCCATCTTCTGCTTACCTTCTCCGTGGCATGGAAACAATGGCCGTCACTAAGTATCTCGATTACGTCAATATCATGTCTTACGATTTACACGGCGCGTGGAACGATCATGTTGGCCACAATGCCGCATTGTTTGATACAGGCAAAGATTCTGAATTAGCACAATGGAGTGTTTATGACACTGAAGCTTACGGGGGTATTGGCTATTTAAATACCGATTGGGCTTTCCATTACTTCCGTGGTTCTATGCCAGCAGGTCGAATCAATATTGGTGTTCCTTACTATACTCGTGGTTGGCAAGGTGTCACTGGTGGTGAAAATGGCCTTTGGGGTCGAGCACCATTACCAGATCAAGCACAGTGTGATGCTGGTACTGGTGAAGGTGAGAAAAACAACTGTGGTTACGGTGCATTAGGTATCGATAACATGTGGCATGATAAGAACTCATACGGCCAAGAAATGGGCGCAGGCTCTAACCCTATGTGGCATGCTAAAAACCTTCAAGAAGGTATCTTTGGTTCTTATGCAAACATTTATGGGTTAGACCCTGCAAATGATCCTGCGGATAAATTGGTCGGCACTTATACTCGTCATTACGATAATGTTGCCGTTGCCCCTTGGTTGTGGAATGCAGAGAAAAAAGTCTTCTTATCAACAGAAGATAAAGCATCTATTAACGTAAAAGCGGATTACGTGATCGATAAAGAGATCGGCGGCATCATGTTCTGGGAACTTGCTGGCGATTATAACTGTTACGTACTTGATGCCAACGGTAAACGTACTTCAGTAGATGCCACGGAAGCCGCATGTCAAACTGGCAATGGTGAATACCACATGGGTAATACCATGACTAAAGCGATCTACGATAAATTCGCCGCCGCAACGCCTTATGGTAATACCGTTGCTACGGGAGCACTTCCAACAGAAACCGTTGATATTGCTATTTCGATTGATGGATTTAAAGTGGGTGATCAAAACTACCCTATCAATCCAAAAATCAGTTTCACAAACAACACAGGACAAGACATTCCTGGTGGAACTGAATTCCAATTTGACATCCCTGTATCTGCACCTGATAACGCAAAAGATCAATCTGGTGGTGGTTTACAAGTCATCGCTTCTGGTCACACTCGTGCAGATAATATTGGTGGTCTAGATGGCACAATGCATCGGGTTGCTTTTACTCTTCCTGCTTGGAAAGCTCTTCCTGCTGGTGGCGTATATGAACTAGACATGGTGTATTACCTACCAATCTCTGGTCCTGCAAATTATTCAGTAAAAATTAATAACATTGAATATGCATTTACCTTTGAACAACCAGATTTACCTGTCGCTGACTTATCTACTGGCGGTGGTGATAATGGTGGTATTCCTGATGCAGGCTGTGACGCGACAGGTTTAGTAACGTACCCTGACTTACCACAAACAGATGTGGCAGGTAACCCTAGTCATGCAAACACTGGCGATAAAATCGTTCATAATAACGTAATTTATCAAGCAAACTGGTGGACATCAGCGACGCCAGGCAGCGATGGCAGTTGGACAAAAGTGTGTAATATTTAATTAATAACAAAAAGAGCAGCCATTCAATGACTGCTCTTTTTATTTTTATCAAATTAAAACATCATTATTATGAGGGAGTAATTCTATATCTACTACGAAGATCTTCTATCGAGAGTGGCTTATCAAAATAATAGCCTTGAACTAAATCACATTGGTACTCTTTCAATTTATCAAACTGCTCTTTCGTTTCTACCCCTTCGGCGACAACCGTCATTTGACATGAAGCACCAATCGCTATAATCGCCTTAACTAAGGTTTCACTTTGCTCATTTACAAACAAACTATTAATGAAAGTTCGATCAATTTTAATCTCTGTAATTGGCAAAATATTCAAATAGCTTAATGACGAATAACCCGTACCAAAATCATCTAATGAAATACCAAAGCCTAATTGTTGTAGTTTTTGTAGAATAGGAGACACATTATCTAATTCACTGATTAAAATATTCTCTGTTATCTCTAATACTACTCGCGATACATCGATGCCTGTTTGTTCAATAATGTGCATCACACGTTGAATGAAATTTGGCTGAATTAATTGCTTCGGAGAAATATTCACCGACACTTTCGCTGCCTCTTTTCCATTTGGCATAAACGCCAATAAGTCTTCACACGCTCGCTGCAATACAAAATCACCAATCGAATCAATAATCCCAATTTCTTCTGCCGCCGCAATAAAATCAACAGGAGAAACAAAGCCCAGCTTTTTATTATTCCATCGACATAACGCTTCAACACCACATAATTTACCCGTTTGAATATTTATCTGTGGTTGATAACAAACAAAAATTTCTGAACGATCTAAAGCAAAACGTAATTCTTCTTCTAGATGAAACTCATAACTGACTTGGTCATCAATACTTTGATCAAAAAAGAGTGAGCCCCCTTTTTGTTTTTCTTTGGACTTATAAAGCACGATATCAGCTTTAGAAATAAGAGCCGTCGAATTATTCGCATCACTTGGGTACATCGCAACACCAATGCTGCAGCTTGTCGATATCTCTTTACCATGAATCAAAAATTGCTCATTAAATACAGATTTAATGAGCTCTACTTTGACTTCTGCTTCTTCTACCGAGGTTAATAATGGGAAACAGAACACAAATTCATCCCCCCCAAATCGGGCGACTATATCTTGTCCTTTAAGCATACGACTAAATTTAGAACTTATTTTCTTAAGTAAGACATCACCAACTTCATGACCAAAGCGATCATTTATTTTTTTGAAATCATCTAAATCAACGAACATCACTGCCAATTTCTTTTCTGACAATTCAGCACGCTGGATACCCAATTCAATTTTAGATTCAAGCATCACTCGATTAGGAAGTTGCGTTAAAGAATCATGTAAGGCCATATGCTGCATTTTATTTTTCGTTTTTTCTAGCGTCGTAAAATCATGATGAATACGAGTTTTAAATCGATTAAATCGCATTTCAACATAGCGACTTACCGCTAATGACAACAACGTTAAAATAAAAGCCAAGGTTAATGTTAATAATAATATCTTCATTAACTCTTTTTCATTTTGAACAATCAGCATTTGTTCTTTTTCTTCTAATAGCTTTTCAGTATCCGCCGTGTATATTCCAGCACCGATTGCCCATCCCCATGGTTTATACCCTTTAATGTAACTGAGTTTCTCTGCAGGCCCTAAAGTCGCTGGTTTAAATGAACTGGTATACTCAATGAAACCTTCACCTTTTTGAGCGATTTCTAACATCTTCTTAGTTAGATTCATTGGATTTGGGGTGTCTACTGTGTATTTTTGTGGGCTAACAAACTCTTTATTGTAATGGGCTAGTACATTACCAAATGAGTCTAATAGGAAAATATATCCATTTTTTCCATAACGAATTTCAGATATCCAACTCAATAAACGCGCTTGTATATCGTGCTCTATATCAAAAATATACTCCCCCGTACTGATGTATAAATCTAACGGTTTAAAATATTTTGCGTATCCTATTTTTTCAAACTCTTGCTCTGAACCATTCGGTTTTGGGTACCACCAACGACTAAAGCCCTCGCCTTTCTTTTTTAATAATGCGGTTAATTCTTTATGTACAAAGGTGCCTCTGACGTCTTGAAATTGGCTAATGTCCGTCCCTTCAAACTCAGGAAAAATAGGATGCATAATATTAATACCATCCATTGAATGAATAAAAAAGTACCCTCTTCCCTCATTGAATCTAACTTGTCGTAATGCATTGGAAATTAAACTAAGTTGTTCTGCTTTTGTTTTGTCTCTGTTTTTTTCATAGATAAAACGGATAGTGTTATACCCATCATCCACTCGTTCTTTTATCCGTTTCTTTAGCGTTGTTTCTGCCAAATTACGTTCATACTCTATTTGCTGAAAAATATTTTCTACTTGATGCTTAATTTGATCTTTCTGTTGATCAACAGATTCTCGATAAACGGATTCAATTAAAATTTCTACTTTTGATCTATTTTCATG
Organism: Aliivibrio sp. SR45-2; assembly: GCF_963890165.1. NCBI lineage: Bacteria > Pseudomonadati > Pseudomonadota > Gammaproteobacteria > Vibrionales > Vibrionaceae > Aliivibrio > Aliivibrio sp. SR45-2. The sequence continues at coordinate 29,664 of NZ_CAWPRC010000151.1, forward strand.
AATCACCATTGCGTTTAACACGAATGTAAACACACCAATTAATACAATTGGCATAATAGAAATCAGCATTAGTAGTTTTTTATCTGATTGTCGTGGCATCAATACCCATTTCCAAAATTAGAAATACAACATGACATGATAATAAATTTACAAATTAATAACAGTAATAATCTTACTATCATTAATATCAAACAGAAAAAAATGTGACTCCTGCCAAATATAAGCACGCCTGTTACTTAAGTAAATTATAGACACATTAATAATCAATCGATTAATTTATCCTGAAATAATTGCCCTGAATATGAGACTCACAATAACCTGTGTAAATTTGATTTGTATAACCCTTAACTCCGTACTAAATTAGTGGGTATTAAATAAATAGTTACCATCTTGAGGTTTTCATGAAACGCATTGCTATATTAACACTATCAACTGTTTTATTATTCACAGCAGGATGCTCCCAACAAACAGAATCAACAACACTACTATCTTCAGATAATATAAATCCACTGTGTAATGTTGATAATGGAATGAGTGGAGGTTGGGTAACATCAACCGTAACTCCAGAAGTTGAAGCCGCTTTAAATCATGTGTTAAGCATGATGAATACATCTGCAAAACTAAAACAAATTACCGAAGTGAAAACACAAGTTGTTAATGGCATTAACTACGCGATTGATTTTGAGCTTGATGACGGTCAAATTTGGAATACTCGAGTATTTAGAAGTCTTGATGGCAAATTCAAAATGACCCAACCCGCGCAACAAGGCAGCATGACTCAAGATTGCCAATAATTTCATTTATACTGTTTTAAGAGGATTTTTTATGTTTAAGAAAACATGCATTACACTTGGCCTGCTTCTTTCTTTAGCTGCGTGCAGCTCTTCAGGCACACAAGAACCAACAACAGCTCAAAAAGCCAATCCAGCCGCTGAATTTTGTGCTGAACATGGAACTTATGATGTAGAGTCAGGTAACTGTAACTTAAATACTGGTGAAGTTGTGAATGGATGGGAATACTACCGCAGCCAAAAGCACACGATGACAAAACCAGTTGAGAAACCAATTGGCAAGCCAAACCCTGCTGCAACTTATTGTATTGACCAACTGGGTGCTTATAATTTAGATAACAGCACGTGCACACTAAAAAATGGTGAAATGGTTGATGCTTGGGATTTCTTTCGTAGCAATCAAAAATAATACCCTAACTTAGGCTTCTTCTAAGTAGATAAAATTAAGGCTGATTTCTCAGCCTTTTTTATTATCTTTTTCTTTACTGATAGTAAATCTCATTTAGAATGCCTTCATTGCTTTTATTAATGGATTAGACATGTCGTATTTACTTTCAATAACCTTACTTTGGGCCTTTTCATTCAGTTTAATTGGCGTGTATTTAGCAGGACAAGTCGATGCTTGGTTCTCTGTCTTAATGCGAATAGGCCTAGCGACGCTTGTTTTTCTTCCTTTCTTACGTCCAAAACAAGTCCCTTTGCCAATCGCTATTAAATTAATGCTCATTGGCGCGATCCAACTTGGGTTAATGTACGTTTTCTATTATCAATCTTTTCTCTATTTAACGGTTCCTGAAGTTTTACTTTTCACCGTAATGACACCCATTTATATCACCTTATTAAACGATGCTTTTGAAGGTAAATTTCACCCTCATTTTATGATCAGCGCTCTCATTGCCACTCTTGGAGCAATAGCTATCCGATACAATGGCATAGATGCCGGGTTTTTATTAGGTTTTGCTACCGTACAAGGCGCGAACCTGTGCTTTGCAACAGGACAAGTCACTTATAAACGATTAATGAAAGATAACCAACTTGAACAAAAAAACGTATTTGGTTTTTTCTTTATTGGCGCGTTGGTTGTAGCAAGCGTGTGTTATGCCCTTTTTGGAAATAGTGAAAAACTTCCAACAACATCGACACAATGGGGAGTATTAGTTTATCTAGGGATAATTGCTTCTGGGCTTGGCTATTTCATGTGGAATAAAGGGGCAACACTGGTCAATGTTGGCGTTCTAGCAGTCATGAATAATTTATTAATTCCAGCGGGGATATTAGTCAACTTAGTCATTTGGAATCGCGATGCTGATATATTCCGTTTAAGCCTTGGTGGAGGGTTAATTCTCATCGCTTTAATCGTCAACCAACAATTAGAAAAACGACGTTCTCGATAAATAAATAGGGCACTATTAAAATAATAAATAGTGCCCCTTTACCAATTACTTCTCTACTCTCTTACAACCATAGGACGCAGCAGTACAAGTAAAATATAACCATGAAGCTGCACCAATAAATTTACAGCCTTCTTCAAATACTTGAGTCACTTCATAACCAAACGGCAAATACCCTTGAATAACATCTGTAGCGATAGAACCCGCAAGTAATCCTCCAGCAACTAAAAATGCAAATCCATCAATTTCAACAATATCTTTAAAATGAAAAGCCAATAGCGCTAATGCCACCACCACATAAAAGAAATAGCAGATATATTGATTTACATAACGATCATGAATTAAGAAGAAATCATCTACCGCTAAGATAGATGCCAGCATTCCCATTAATATCAACAACCTTCTGTGTTTGCCACTGTGTAGATAAATAGCACTGAAATAAGCAACCGCGAGTGAGGAAATCCAAAACCAGACTCCAATATTAGAAAGAAAACCTAAAAAGCTATGTACTTCTGTTTGTTGCGCTAAATCACGCAAGACCTGCATAGGTGTAAACCCAAGTGCCTGATGCAATCCAACAAGTGAAAGTGCATAAAATAAGATTGCAGGAATAAATGCAAAAACAAAATAAAGCATTATTTTTTTAGGTTCAAAGATCTGGCGGATAATGTGATTCAAAAGGCTACCTCTAATACGGTTGATAGGAATATGACGTAATTTACAAGCTCCAATATTCTGCCTCTCAAATGACAATAGCAACGCTGCTGCCCTCTTAAAATTAAGACCATATTAAAATAGAGGTTATCTTTACGTCTTGATAATTTAGATTAAATTTATTAATACATAATAAAAACATAACTTTCCATTTAACCCAATTCAATCAACAAAACAAATAATAACAATCTTATCAATAACTAGCGTAAATAGTGTGTTTCGCCCTGTAATATCTATATATTTATACAAAATTTAACTTTCTAAAATATCCCTTTTACCATTAGTAAATTTAATCATTACAAGAAAAATTACTCGTTTTACTTGGTCGCTTTTTAGCCTCATAGTCGCGGAAAATCTACTTCCTATTCATTATTTGAGGCACTGCGGTGAACACAACAACATCAACTCAATCACAATCTGGTTTATTCGTTCCAGTGATTGCACTTTCTTTATTTGCTATAGCATCTGGGTACTTAATGAGTCTTATCCCATTGATGTTAAGTCAATATGGAATGGAGGCGAAATACGCCAGTTGGTTAGCAAGTGCTTTTTACGCAGGCCTATTAGTTGGCGCAGGATTAATTGAACCTTTTGTTGCTCGTCTTGGTCACAAAAATGCATTTGTATTATTCTTAGCATTACTTGCTGCAACTATCGTGATCTTACCTGTAGCCCCTGTTGAATGGGTATGGATGACTCTTCGTTTTGTGGCTGGTATTGCGGTTGCAGGCGTTTTTGTTGTTGTTGAATCTTGGCTGCTTATTGGTGACGCTGAAAGTCGTCCAAAACGCTTAGGTTTATACATGGGTGCTTTATACGGTGGTTCATCTTTAGGTCAACTGGGTATCGGTTTTATTGGTATTGAAGGGTTACTTCCTTATTATATGATCATTGGCTTACTTATGATGGCTATTGCATGTTTACTGTTTGGTAAAGGTGCTCAACCCCAAGTTCAGCATCATAATATATTAAACCTAAAACAAATTTTAAAACTAAACAAAGCGTCTATTATGGGCTGCGTTGTTTCTGGTTTATTACTCGGTGCAGTTTATGGCCTGATGCCTCTAGAACTAAAACACCGTAATATTAATATCACTCAAATTGGCAGCTTAATGGCGTTGATTGTTTTAGGTGGAATGGCAGTTCAACCATTAGTTTCGTACTTATCTCGACACTTAGGGAAAACATTATTGATGGCATTATTCTGCGTGCTGGGCGTTTTTGCTATTGGATTAACTACGCTAAGTGATCATGCTGCCGTTCTAGCAACCTCATTGGTGCTTCTAGGCATGGCCGCTTTTGCTATTTATCCTATTGCTATCTCTTTGGGTTGTGATCAGTTGGATGAGTCTTACATTGTTTCAGCAACACAAGTAATGCTATTTAGCTATAGCATTGGTTCTGTATGTGGCCCTGTATTAGCAAATACACTAATGAACACTGCTGAAGGTTTAATGAGCTATTTATTCGCCATTCTACTAGCGACCGCTATTTATATGTTACTAGCGAGTATGCGCCAACAGCGACCAATGGTTGCTGGCGAATAACTTCTAACCGGTAAAGCCTTTCTTTTCATAAAAACTAGGTTCTTAGGGTTCATAGCGATACAATAGCCCTAAGAATTCTTGATGAGTAATGACCAATGGAAGATACACAATACGTTGTGGAATGGGGTGATACGATTACCCTAAGCTTTGAAGGCGCCCAAATTGTTTCTGCATATCACACTTGCCCAGAAGAAGGCGATGAGATTGAGCTAGACTTTGGCGAAGGTTGGTTCCAAGGCCCTGACGATGAAGAATATCGTATCGAGATGCAGTTAGCACCTTTCCATCCTTATGATGAAGATCCTGTTCGTCTAGCAAACATCACCATTAATGGTGAGATTGTGAAAATTCTAGAAATTACAGAAACCGCTGATGGTGAGTTCTTCATCGAACCAAGCGACGGCGATTATTAAATAATTTTTTAATCGAATAATAAGAGCACACGGTTTAATTAACGGTGTGCTTTCTTCGTTTAGTCTCTAGTAAATAGACTTATTTCGGTAATTCTTTCATCATTCGTTCTGATATGTTACATATTGTCTTTCATTTTCAAGCGCGTATCTAGGCAGTTATCAATGAGAGCAATTGTTCATCAATTTGGTTTAGCACCAGAATCTATCACAGTAGAACCTTATACTTCAAAACCTTTGACTCCCTTTCAGATTCAGCTAAAAATGCGTTACAGCACAATAAACCCATCTGATTTAATTACCATTTCAGGGGCTTATCGCTCGCGTATACCGCTCCCTTTTATTCCAGGCTTTGAAGGCCTTGGTATAATAAAAGAACGCTACGATTCACACTCTGCATTTTCTATTGGCGACCGAGTTCTCCCTATTGGCAGTGCTGGCGCATGGCAACACTATCGAAATATAGACGAAAAATGGTGTTTTACGATCCCAAACCAACTAAGCGATGAACAAGCGGCAACCTCTTACATAAACCCAATGACAGCATGGTTGATCGTATCGGAACGCTTACGTCGACACAAAGAAATGACATTAGTCATCAATGCGGCCAACTCAGCGATTGGACTCATACTAATACGGATGCTCAATCACCTAAGAATAACGCCAATAGCATTGGTTCGTCGAGATAACACAGAAGCAGATTTTGAAGGATGTAATGTTCGTAGCATCATCAATATACAAAACAGAGATAGCGTACAACAGCTTTTGGAGAGTAAACAGAGTACTGGAATAGACGCGGTTCTTGATTGTGTTGGAGGGATAGAAGCCTTGCAATTATCACACTTACTTAAAGAAGGCGGACAATTCATTAACTACGGTTTATTATCAGGAAAACCAATCCCCCCTACTTTTTGGCGTGAACGATCTGATATTGATTTTTCTTATTTTCACCTAAGACAATGGATTCATTCTTCAGAAAAAAACATCATCCAAGAAAAACTCAATGAAGTCATGCTGCTCGTTTATAGTGGCATTGCAGATACGATCATTAGCGCTCATTTTTCTTTAAATGAGATCCATAAAGCCATCACTTATATTCAAGATAAGAAAAAGACAAAAAAAGGGAAAATACTGATTACATTTTAATACTCTCGTTCAATACTGTATGGAATAAAAAACGTATTGAACGACAAACGCATTATTTATTTAATTGTTTTTCCATTGATAAGTGTGGAATACCCGCTTCCATAAACTCTTCGCCATAAGGTTGGAATCCTAATTTAGTATAAAAGTCTATTGCGTGCTTTTGCGAACCTAAATAAACACGTTGATACTCATTATTTTCAGCAACACTCATCAGCGATAACACAATTTTAGAGCCCAAACCTTGCGCACGGTACTCTTTAATAATTGCAATACGTCCGATATGCCCATCATTAAGAATGCGACCCGTTCCTACCGCTTTACCATCAGATAACACAAGCGCATGTACCGCGACCTCATCTAAACCATCGAATTCAATCTCAGGATCAATCTGCTGTTCCTTAATAAACACCGTATCACGGATGCTACGGATCGCACTTTTATGATCACCGGTATATTCAACATTCTTAACTTCAAACATGTTAATACTCACGCTATATTTATTATCAAATTGGTATTAGGGTATGTTATAGAGGTTGAAAGCATTAATGCCTTCAACCTTTATCAATACACATGAAACTTAGACTTATAACTCTTCGTTATTTTCTTCGTCTAAATTCGACATTAACTTTTCTAATCTTGCTAAGTCAATGGCACTTGATCGTACTGTCAGTTTAATATGACTGTATTCATATTCTTCTTTAACGACACTCATGCTTGAACGAATTTCCCCAATAATACCTTTAGCGGTATAAGGCACAATGATCTCTTCTTCAATCATTTCGTGTTGAGAAACCCCAACGATATATTTGTGTAGTTTAGCAATATCAAGCGGGTTTCGAGTTGACGTCATCATCGCATCAGGAAACTCTTCCATTAACTCTTCTTGTTGCTCAACAGTCAGTTGGTCTGATTTATTAAGTACAAGTAGTTTCTTAACGTCTTCAACCCCGACTTCTTTTAGTACTTCATGCACAACATCAAGTTGTGTACGGAAAGACGCATCAGAGGCATCAACAACATAAAGCAGTAATGAAGCATCATGTGCTTCCGCTAGTGTTGAGTGAAATGAGGCAACTAAGTCGTGAGGCAGCTTTTTAATAAAACCAACAGTATCGGATACTAAGATACGAGGCTGAGTCACTGGATAGAGTGCACGTACCGTCGTATCAAGCGTAGCAAAAAGTTTATCTTCTACTAATACTTCACTTCCCGTAAGCGCTCGCATCATGGAGGATTTACCTGCATTGGTATACCCAACTAAAGCCACACAGAAAAGCTCTGAACGTTGTTTACGGCGGCCTTTCAGCTCACCTTGAACGCTTTCTAACTCTCGACGTAATTCAGCTAATTGATCTCGAACTTTACGGCGATCTAGCTCTAGATCAGTTTCACCGGCACCTTTACCCATTTGGCGTTCATTATCACCAATGGTCGATTCTCTTAATCGCGGTGCGACATAATTAAGGCGAGCCATTTCAACTTGTAAACGTGCCGTTCGAGTACGAGCGTGACGACTAAAGATTTCAATAATAATACCGGTACGGTCATACACTCTAATGCCTAATTGGTTTTCGACATTACGTAACTGTGACGGACTTAAATCGCAATCAAATACCACTACATCAGCGCATGCAAATGGCAGATCTTCTGAAGGAACGTCGTCAAAATCTGTCTCATCAAAGAAATCTTCAGTATCAGCGTCATCACTCTCGCCTTGATTACCAGTAAGATGCGCTATTTCAGCCAATTTACCAGACCCCAGAACATTCACTTTTTGAGTAGAACTTTGTTTTTGCGACTGCGTACCGACGACTTTAAACCCTAGGGTAGTCACTAAGCGAGCAAGTTCTGCAAGTGAGTCTTTTGCCTCATCACCTTTAAACTGCGGTGTGCAGATAGAAATAAGTAAAGCATTAGTAAGTGATGCTTTTTCTGTTAGTTTCATTATTTTCTCTTAGTGCACCTAAGTGCAAACTTGGTTTTATCTAAAGTTACCTGATCCTACGCTGTTATAGATGAGCTTTATAGAGGAATAGAACACTAAATACATATATTATTTTAATTGGAGAAAAAACGACGTCATTTAGCGAGTATATTCCGCTATATCACCTTTTCAACCTTACATTTTCAATAAGACCATACATTTAGTGTTTCAGGGCTGATTTTCTGAGCAGCTTGAACGGTAAGATATGAGGGGGCGATCAACTTACATCAAGCAGAGAATTCAGACAACGCTAACATTGCCGCATCGGCTTTCTCTGTTTGAACAAGAATGTGATCATGATAATAAGCCGCAATAACGTTCGCACTAATATTATGCTCAGTTAATTTTCTAGCAACTTCCGCGGTTAAACCCACAGCATCTAAACTTGAATGAATTGTTAAAGTAATGACTTTGAATGTCGATTCAAATTCAATTCCTTCTTGCTCTGCGTGATTTTTAGTCACCACTAAAGTAAGCCCTTCTTTTTCTCTAAAAGACGCCAATGGCATTAAATGCTGATAGTCACCATACTCACCAGGCAAAGAACAAAAAACATACTCATCACTCTGAAGCTCTGGTGACATCGATTTCAATAATATCTTTAAATCTACAATTCCACTCATCTACACATTCCTTTATTTTCTCAACATTGTCTAATTTAAGTTGGTGGTAATTTAGATGAATTATCATCTAAGTTAACTTTAGGACTGATCAGGACATAATCCATGATATTACGACCAATTGGAGCCGCATATTTCCCCCACCCTGCATTCTCTAGTACCGCTGCAACTAAAACCTTGGGCGTATTTAATGGGGCAAAACTCGTAAATAAAGCATGATCTCGCAAGTGCTCTGCCACCTCTTCTGAATCGTATTCTTCACCTTTTGCTAAACCAAATACCTGACTCGTCCCTGTTTTACCACCCGCTTCGTACGCTAAATTTTGAAATAATTTACGTGCCGTCCCTGACACTAATACGCGATGCATTCCTTCTTTTGCTAAATCCCAATATTGTTCTTTAGCGCCACTGACGGGCGGAAAATCTTTAAATGCCACAGATTCAAACTGCCCATCTTCCATCACTGATTTTAGCAAATGTGGTCGATGTACCACACCTTTATCTGCAACAACCGCGGTCGCTTTTGCAATTTGCATTGGCGTTGCAGTCCAATAACCTTGTCCAATACCAACAGGGATTGTATCGCCTTGATACCAAGCTTGGTGATAATTATTATGTTTCCAGTCTCGTGTTGGCATATTAGCCGAGCTTTCTTCTTTAATATCAATACCAGATGGTTCCCCATAACCGAATTTATTCATCCATACCGACAATCGATCAATTCCCATATCGTAAGCAACTTGATAGAAGAAGGTATCTACTGACTTTTCAATCGCCTTTACAACATTCACCTCACCATGCCCCCAACGAACATCATCACGAAATTTACGGCTTTTAGAGTGTGGTATTCTCCACCAACCAGGGAAATTACTTGTTGTACTTGGTGTGATCACCTTCACACTCAACGCTGCCACTGCTATCTGTGGTTTCACAGTTGAACCTGGAGGATAAACGCCTAAAGTCGTTCGATTTAATAATGGAAGATCAGGATCATTCAATAAGGCATTATAATGTTTTGATGATATACCATGAACAAACAGGTTCGGATCATAACTAGGACTGGATACCATCGCTAATACCGAATCATCTCTAGGATCCAACACCACGATAGACCCACGACGATGATAATCTTCCATCTTATGAGTCGTAGGATTTTGTTTCTGAATCGTTAATTGCTTATAAGCATACAACTGCAGACCCAAATCAATATTTAATTTTATGTCTTTACCTGAAATTGGAGCGACATAATCAAGAGTTCGAACAATACGTCCACGGCTATCCACTTCTACTTTTTCGTAGCCTGATTGGCCGTGTAATGTGTCTTCATAATAACGCTCAATACCTAACTTTCCGATAGTACGAGTGCCTTTATAATTAGTGTATTTATTCCCTTCTTTAAGATGACGAATATCACGATCATTAATTTTACCGACATAACCTAAAACATGGGTTAAGCTGGCCCCGTATGGATAATAACGTTCAAGATACGCATCAATATGAATTCCATCATAATGAAATTGATTCACTGAAAACTCAGCAACTTGCACTTCACTCATCTGCTCTATTAAGGTAACAGGGCGAGTCCTTAACGTTCGGCTCATTGCCTTTTTAAATTCAGTGATTTCATCATCATCCAAACTCAGCATTTTTTTTAATGACGCTAATGTACCCTCCATATCATCTATCTTGGCGGGAATTAACTCTAAAGCATAGACAGGGACGTTTTGTGCGAGTAGTACCCCATTGCGGTCATAAATTCGACCACGATTCGGCGCAACAGAAATAACTTTAATACGGTTATTGTTTGAACGAGCTTGATACTGATTGTGATCTTCAACTTGCAGATGATATAAGTTATAAATCAACCCTCCAATACCTACCAATATAAATAGGAAAGCAATAATAACTCGTCGAGCAAATAAGGATATTTCAAATTGATGATCTCTGAATAGCATCTTTCTGTTGGGCATAACAACTCTTTATAACTGAGGGACGGTCACTACTCTACCTTCTTTTCTGTGAGGTATTTATTGGCAGGATTTAATGTATTAAATAGGGCTCTAATATACTCGCTTAAGATCCATTTGCGATACCCCCTGTCATTTTTTACCGAAAACTAACATCAAATAGAATAACTTGTTTGTGAATATCAAGCGCTAAGACGGATCAAGTTAGATCACCCGGTTAAAACCAATAGATATTCAGAAAAGATAAAAACAGAAATGAATAGAATAAAAAATCACAATAGAAAGTGGTAAAGCACTGAAAAGTAATAGTATGAAGATTAAATACGCATTATTTTTAGAGGGTATGCAGTAGATTTTTTAGATTATCGTTAGCTTGTGTACTCTTTTTTGTACTCTCAGTGGGCACTGAGCAAGCTATAGATACGAAAAAGCCCCGAATAATCAGGGCTTTAAAATGTGGTGGTGAGTGAGAGATTCGAACTCTCGGTACGTTGCCGTACACACACTTTCCAGGCGTGCTCCTTCAGCCACTCGGACAACTCACCAAGTCGTTGACTCTTTCAAGACAACGAGCGCTAATTTAATGATTTAACCGCTTAGGGTCAAGGCCTTTCTTACTGAATATGTCTATTTGCTTTATTTTTGTTCGCCATGACGATCTTATAAGCGTATTGAAGCGCTTATTATGTATAAAATCACAGATTTACTGTTTAAAAATAAAGTCACTACTGCACGTTAATTACAAAAATGGTGCAGCTGAAATTGTAGAAATACCAATTAAACCAATAAGGCTTAAAAACAGCATTGCATAAAAATGTCTTTTCATTATTCCATTAATCTAAATTAGGTCTCAAACGGGAGATGCATTAATAAAATGTATTCTTTACATTTTATACATAAGCATTAACAATGCATACTGCTTTTATGTTACTAATTTTTACACTCTTTGCGTATAGCCAGGAACTTTGAATGCTTTACGGCATGCATCAAGAAAATATCCATAAAAAACACCCATCACACATGAAACAGCCGCATTACTTGATACTGCGGTAATTATTTGATCGGTACTCGCCCCAACCGTAAATAAAATAGCCGCGTAAACCGGTGATTGAAATAATACATAAGCCGTTAAATCTGCAACGTTCTTTATAAACGACATCGATGATACTCGAGATCCTTGGCGTAGCATAAAGTCTCGAAAAACACCGTAAGGCCATGCAATCGCTATATTAACTGGAATAGACAGCGTGCGTGACGCTAGAGATTGCTCAAACGTCATTCCTGAAATAAAAATTTCAATGAACATGCCCGTAATAAAACAAAAAATCACCATTGCAAATGTATCAGCCGCAGCATTGCGAATACTAAATGGTCCTTTTCTAGACATTCTTTTTCTATCCCCAAAAAATAAAGTTAATAATACTACTCAAAGTGCAACCTACAGTCATACCGACCACCAATAATGGCATGAGCAGTAATTATCGCTATTAAATCACAACTTAATCAGAATTAGATATCGAAGTTAAAAGCATGTAGTAAATTTACAACTATTTTCTGATTTAAAATCAGATTAATCCGCTACCTCTTACATTTCGTAGTTTAATTTCACAATATTGCAACTTGTCACTATCAAATACCGCGTAACATTTCAGTTCAGACAAGGAGAAAAGTTCTTGATACAATGAGTAAAACTTGAATGAAATGAGAATATTATGTCTTTATCACTTACTGAAATTCTTTCAAACCCTGAATTTGAAAATACATTACTAACAGAAGCCCAAACTCAAGGCTTTGTTGCCGCTATGGCTGTTGCTCCTAACTTAATTAGCCCAAATGAATGGTTAGCTTTTCTATGGGGTGGTGAAGAAGTATCTCCATTTACAACAGCTGAAGAGTTAGAAGATTATGCAAACGCAGTTGTCAATTTATGGAATGAATATCGCGAGTCTTTCTTAAATGGTCAATGGCAATGGCCAGAAGCTTGCCAACTTGACGATGAAGAAATTGTAACCACACAAACTCGTCAGTTTTCTGAAGGTTTGTTACAAGGTTGGCAATTAACGCGTGATGATTGGGAAACGTTGATGCCAGAAAATAGTGAAAATAACGCATTACTTGGTGGTGTATTACTTTCAATCAGCATGCTTTTTGATCCAGAAACCGCATTATCTACATTAAAAGAGCAAGGCATTGCAGGCTTGGACGAATTCGTAGAAATCTACAAAGCGGTACCAATGATGCTTTGTGGCTTAACGATGCGTGGTAGTGAACTAGCAGAAGCAGATGCAAGCAGAGATGAGTAAATCTAGATAAACAAAGATTTTCCAGAAAAATGGCGACCAAATCGGTCGCCATTTTTTATTATATGAATCATGATATTTACTCAGTAATGCATTTCATCATTGGCGCTAAATGGTAATTATCATTTTTGTTTTCAACGTATCATTCTTCCATCAAAAACACTTTGGATTGGATGCCACCAACTTTTGGAAGCAAAAAATGACAATGAATGATTTTAAACACTCAGATTTTTATCACATACTAAAAGTCGCAAAAGAACTCGGTATTTCTATATCTCAGTTTGTAATAAACTCATGCTTAAATATAGGTAAAGGTCTCGTTTGGACAAGTAAGAAAACATACCGTTATGTTATGAGATAATAACGACTTAATCCCTATAATAAAATAAAAAATCTCGTTACTTTATTTAAAAGATAACGAGATTTTACGGTCAGTACGTCAAATCAATTAACGTTGGTTGTCTGACTGATTTAAACGACTACTCACTAAACTTGCCACCATTATCGCTAAATAAAAACTACCAATAAGTGACTCTAAAAAAACAAAGAATTTAGGTATGGGTAAAACAGGTGAAATATCGCCATACCCTACCGTTGTTAATGTAATGAAACTAAAATAAATCACTTCAAATAAATTATCTATCCAAGCCTTATCTTCAATACCATAAAATGCCTGTGGAAAAAGTTCTATTTGAATAAGATAGATAATTGCCCATGACATCCCAAGCAATAAATAAACGCAAACAGACCCTACGATCTGATTGCGGCTAACATAATCTGTTAACATGACTTGCTTTAGCGCGGCATAAGTATGAGACAGTAAAAAAAACAATAACGCTGTTAATGTAATTAAGGACCAATCATAACCTTCAAAAAATGAAAATATTCCCGAGATTGCGGCAAGACTTAATAAAAAGCCATACCAACTTCGATAAAAGGTTTGTTTATGATTTACACCCACAATAGAAACCGCCAAACAAATAATGATCAACGCCAAGATCATTTTTTGGCCTCCTTCAAATAGTTGTTGCATTACCGAACTAGTAAACAGAAGACCTAATAAAGCAAAAAATAAAAAGTAGAAATTATCATCCCTTGACACTTTTTTCATTGTTACTCCTCTTTTGATTCACTATCTAACCAAACGGTAAACAACTGATAAGTTAAACTCAAGACTACTGCCCCAACGAATAAACCGACAATACCTGACATCGCCATTCCACCTAATGCCCCTAATAAAATAACCAACATAGGAATATTAGAACCACGACTTAACAACATTGGTTTTAATATCGCATCACTGCCACTAACGATAATGCACCAAATAAGAAAAATGACAGCCGTTGTCGTGGTATCTACGCTAAAAACGTAAAAAATAACAGGCAACAGAGCTAAGATAGGAGGGAGCTGGATTATCGCGACAAGCATAACAAGTAGCATCCATAACCCAATAGCAGGAACACCCGCGAATGCCATGCCTAAACCTGCCATCATCGATTGTATTACAGCAACACCAATCACCCCTTGAACAACACTTCTCACGGTTTTTTTTGATAATGTCGTTAATGCTTCACCGTGCTCACCAGTAAGTCTATCTGCTATTACGATAAAGGCACGTTCACATTTATCAGCATTAGCCATAAAAACACCCGCGATAATGGTAGAGATAATAAACTGTATGAAACCACCGCCAAGCGAACCAGCTAAAGAAGCTAATTGACCAGCAATCGCCTTAACTTCTTCTCCATATTTTAAAAGCACACTTTCTAAGTTAGACGATACTTGAACACCAAATGCATAAGCTTTCTCACCAATAACAGGCCAATCAGCCATACTTGCTGCTGGTTTAGGAATTGATATCGTCCCATCTTGGTAACCAGAAATTAATTCTGATCCACTCGTATATAAACCAGTAGAAAGTGCAATAAGCGGCACCAATAAGAGTAATACACCAACAAAAGCTAACCCCCCACTCATCTTGCCTTTGCTTATTCTAAATTTATTATGCCCCCATGATACGACTGGATATAACGCAGTTGCGATAATTCCCCCCCAAACCACAAGTAATATAAAAGGCCTTAATATAGAAAAGCACCAATAAAGTAGAATCGCAATGGCTGCAATTTTTATGAACGCATCAATTGCTTGTTTTGAAAAGTTCGCTTCAAGTTTCATAAACATTCCTTGTTATTTATGCGCACTTAAGTTTGCATAGTTAAAAATTTCCAATGACGCGTCTCTAAAAAGAAAGAAACAACGATCATATAAATTCCAATCAAAAATAATTGAAATATACGTATAAAAATATTGTTATCAATCTCCCCTGAACTCATTAATGTACTGCCTAACAACACAAGTACAGTACTAAATGCGGTTGCGTAAATCGGGGCTTTTTCTGGTTTAGTATAAATTTGTGTCGCCATAATAATGGCCACAAGTGAAATAAATAATGTATAAAAAATGATGTTAGGTGCAAGGCTTAAAACACCAAATACACCGATGGCGAGTAAACCACCAATACCATTGCTAAGAATTAAAAATGCACTTAATTTAATCGATTTCTCACCTGTTATCATTAATGACAGCAACGCAATAAACATCATCGTTAATAGTGCTTCTGATATTTGAAAAATAAAGAAAAAACAAACTACAGGAAAAGAAATAATCATCGCTCTAAACGCCGCATACCATCGTTGTTGCTTTGATAATGGGGAAGATTGATAACCTGTGAATTTCGATTCTGACTCAGGGAAGTAAATATGAACAAAAGCAAAAATAAGTACCGCGACAACTCCAGAACTGCTTAATCCAATGGCTAAAAATACAGACACACTAGGATTTGATATCGCCATAAAGGGCAACATAAGTACCGCAATAATTAATATTGTTGCAAACAAGTTCCACTTAGGATCAGTAAACAAATAATACCCCCACAACATCATTAATCCGATAAGGATTAACATTGGAATTGGGTACTGGGTGATGCCATTCGATAAAAATAATCCAAGCGCAATGGTTACGACCATCGCGAGCATCAATTCATAAATGGTTTCTTTGTTTAACTCTGGTTTATCTAATAAAAATTTAGCGACAAATACTGGTGCTACAAACGCCAATGGCCAATCAATCAACGCAGCTAAAAACACCGCTAAGCCAACACCGACGGTATATCTTATTATCTTAGTTTGGGTTCGAGAATCCTCGATAAGGCTATCTGACATAAGACATCAAGCTCACAAAGCGGATCCACAATTTACCAATAGTATTAAAAATAACATTATCACCACTGTAGACGATCACATCCGCTTGGCCACCAATTCGTAGTAATCCAATTGCTTGTGAGTGATCAAACTCAATCGCTATCGGTAGCATTTGTGTTTGACGTAACCAACCCGTTTGATTATTCGCTTGCGCTAATTTACCCGCTTGATCATTCTGCCCCCAATCAACCCCCCAATCGACACTCGTTACTGTGCCTTTAATTACTTTTCCTGGAGCAAAATCAAGCGCAACCTCAACAGCATCTCCAACCTTAATGTTACCTAAGCTATTCTCTCGAAAATAAGCTTCAATCCATATGCTTTCTGTCGAGACAAATGTCATGATAGGCTGTCCCGCTGACGCGTAAAAACCTTCAGATAAACTAAAATTAGAAACACCACCAGCGGTAGGTGCTTTGATTTCTGTCCGTTCTAAATTAATTTGGGCTTGCTCTAATGCTAATAACGCCGCTTTAATCTGACTGTTGTCTTCTCCATCGGCTCCTAATTGGCGTTTTGATTTCTCAAGATCAGCTTGTGCATTAACAACATTTGCCCTTGCCGTTGCCAGTGATGCTCGAGATTGGTCAGCATCAGATTGAGACACAACTCCACGCTCTGCCATTTCAAGGATTCGACCAGATTGTAATCTCACATTTTCTAATTCAACATTCGCACTCGTTAATCTTGCTTGCGAAGAAGCAATCACTGCCGTTTGCGCCCCAACATTTTGACCTGCAATTTCCAAATTTTGTTCTGCTTGTTTTACTGCAATTTCATAATCGACAGGATTTAGCTTAGCGAGTACCTCTCCTTGTGCTACAAGCTGATTAGGCTGAACTAAAATATCAAAAACTTGCCCTGATACCTGTGGTTTAATTGGAACCACATACCCCTTCACTCGTGCGTTATCTGTAAGTGGAATGACTCGATCAGAAATAATGCTAAATAATAATAAAGTAATGACCGTGATTAGTAGGTAATTTGTTATTTTCCGGACTTTATTTGTCTTTTTAACCGTTTGATTAACTGATTTGTTTTCTGCCTTTGTGTCTTCTATTTTTTCCGTCATATTTATAACCTACTACCTAATTGATTCTATTCATATATGTATAGCTGCTTTCTTAAATTAATGGAGTGATGTTTATCAAAAGTCACTTATTATTTAATAGTTTATTAAAATAATAAATTCTAACGATAGAAACACTGTCGCACTTTGCATTTGAGTTACCTGTCGCAAAAAGAACAGATAAATCAATATATCAAACTAAGTAGGATGAAAACTTACCACTTTACGCCAATAATTAATTCTATAAAGAATGGATTAGTAAAAAGAAGGGAGATATTAATGATAAAAAAAGCCTCAAAACCACTACCAATGATCCGGACTGGATACACAAAAATCCTTTTAGACGTTTTTTCAAAGCACGGGATCAATATTCAGGCATTATTAAATGACTCCGGTTTACCACCCGATCTTTTTGAAACAGATAAAGACTATTTACCCGTAGAACCGGTGAAACGTCTCGTATATTTACTGTCTTCACAAGTAGGCGTAAATAGTTTTAGCGAGTTGTTACGCATCGCATTCCGTCAACGAATAATACCCCAGATACTTAAACAATTTGATACCACCGCAACCGTTAAAGAAGCTCTTGAAAAAGTAAATGCCATATTCAATCATGACTCTCCCGGCAGTGAAATTACATTTGAAAATCAATATGATAAATATTGGCTTTGCCGCTCAGCCCCTTACGAAAATACACTCTATTTTATTTGGGGTGAAGTATTTGCCGTCTTATATATCATCGAACTCATTCAGGCATTAACAAAATCAGATTGGTTTCCTGAACAAGTAAAGGTCCAACATATTGATGATGATGTGATTCGTTCAGCGCTAAATAAAAAAACACAATTCTTTATAGCTCAAAGTAAAAGCGCGTTATTAATTGATGAAAAAACGCTCAATTCTACCGTTAAATTTATTCCATCAGACACGAAACATAAAGAACCATTCATTGAATGGCATTCTAGCTTCAGTGATAGCGTCTTTACCTCGTTGCTTCCTTATGTTCGTGAACACTCTCTCAGCATCACTCAAGCCGCTAAGCTATTACAAATGACAACCAGAACCTTCCAACGTCGACTAAAAGAAGAGAGAACATCATTTAGACAGTTAAAAGAAAGCCTTACTCTATCTATATCATGTGAATTGATGGAAGAAGGTCATTCACTAACTCATATATCAAACCAACTTGGTTATAACAACATTTCCCACTTTTCACGGGCATTCAAACGCATTAGTGGGCTAACACCAAAAGTATATAGAAAGTCGATACTTGGGCTTGCACAATAAATTTACCATTATACGCCAACCGATTTTCTTTCACTTTTAATACGAATGATGATTAGGCAATATAATAAACAGAACAACATCGAACAATTCAATTAATAGCTAGGAATTACTATGAGCTCAGTAGAAAAAGAATATGGTTTTAATACTCCACAACGTTTATTTGTAGGTTACACACTTGCAGTATTGGTCGATTTAACTGTACTAAACTTTTTTGATGAATATTGGGATTTTGTGAATATCGAATCATTCACAATCTCTTTTGCTGCTGCAATACTCCTGCAGTTATTACTAAAACTATCCATAAATGCAGAGCATAGAATTGCTGATTATTTTAAAAACAAACCAGGAACCGCACCAAAAATATACCGTGGTTTAAGCAGTTATGTCATATTAGTCGGTAGTAAATTCGTTATGTTAGAGGCAATTAATATTCTATTTGGTGATAAGGTATCGTTTGACGGTCCATTAAATGGTGTCGTTGCTTTCTTTGCCGTAGTATTTACGATACTCATAGCAGAAATTACCGTATCTAAAATTTACTTTGCTTTAAGTGACAAAAAATAATTAATCAAGCTTACTAAAAGAACCGATAAAAATGGCGACCGCATTGGTCG
>NZ_CAWPRC010000152.1:0-25580 GCF_963890165.1 Aliivibrio sp. SR45-2
CTTACGATAGACAAGCCATTATGCTCAGCATAGTGGTTTTCTTCGTATCTGGCGCCTTGAAAATCTATCCTAAACCCCATATAACTGTATATATCTATATAGAAAATACTATTTTAGGAAAAAACCATGCAGTCAGAACACAGCGTTGAACTTAACGAACAAAACTTCCAACAAATTCTTGAAGGCTCAACCCAGACTCCTGTCTTAATTCACTTCTGGGCACCAATGAGTCAAGAAAGCATTACGGTTATTCCTGCACTACAACAACTTGCTCAGCAATACGGAGACGCTGTTACTCTCGCTTTATTAAACTGCGAAGAACAGCAAGGCCTTGCTCAGCAATTTGGCGTTCAAACGCTTCCAACTATCGCCCTATTTAAAAGTGGCCAAGCCATTGATGGAATGGGTGGCCCCCAATCAATTGATGCAATACAAGGAATGTTAGATAAACACCTGCCAAGCCAAGAAGAATTACAATTAGGCCAAGCATTTAAGTTAGTCGAAGAAGGCAATTACCAAAGCGCTCTCCCTATCCTATTGGCTTTACTTGAACATTTTGGTGGTAATGGTCAAATCAAATTACATATTGCGCAGTGTTACATTGAAACACAATCTTATGAACAAGCTGAAACCATCTTGTCTGAGATATTAATGCAAGATCAAGACAGCAAATACAAAGAACTAATTGCAAAGCTTGAACTGCATAAACAAGCTGGTAATACGCCAGAAATTCAAGCCTTAGAAGATCAATACAAAGCCGATACAACCAATAATGAAATCGCTTTAGAATTGGCAATTCAATACAGCCAAGTTAATCGACAAGAAGAAGCTCTAGATATCTTAATTGCGATTTTATTAAAAGATCTCAATGCTGAAGATGGGCAAGTTAAAAAAACCATGATGGATATCCTGTCTGCTCTTGGTCAAGGTAACCCTATTGCAGGAAAATACCGTCGCCAGTTGTACTCATTACTTTATTAATCAATAGTTGAGAATCGCCTGTTGTTATTTATTATGGCAACAGGTTAATCCTTTGATTATTGGACAATCATGACTTTCATCTCCAGGGCACGCATTAGCAAGTTCTAACAACGTTTGCTTCATCCCTTCTAACTCTTTAATTTTAGCCTCAATTTCTGTCACTTTTTCTAACGTCTTTCTTTTCACATCCGCACTACGACGATTCGGATTATTCGATAAGCTTAATAATTCTTGGCATTCTTCTAGACTAAAACCAACTAGCCTTGAGCGGCGAATGAGTTGCAACTCTTCCACTTGATTTTTAGTGTACTGTCGATAGCCATTTGCACTTCGATTCGCTTCTCTTATTACGCCTTTACTTTCATAAAAACGAATGGCTTTCGTCGTTAATCCCGTTAATTTTGCAACGTCACTAATATTCATTTCTCTTTACTCTACTTTATAGCTTGACCTTCCATTTACTGTAAGGTTTATTCTACATAACATCAAGATTTGTTATCGAGGTTAATTATGAGTCAGAAACTTACCCTACCCCTAGCGGGATTAAATTGTGGTCGTTGTATCGCGAAAGTGGAAAAAGCACTTTCAGAGATCCCGAAGATATCTCATTTCTCGGTAACCAAAACAGAATTAACATTAACGACGACACTCTCTTATGAAGAAATCGCAGAGAATATTACGCAATTAGGCTACTCCGTTCCTGAACCCGAACTCATCACTTTGTACCTAGCAGGATTAAAGTGTGGTAAATGCGTAAATAAAACCACAGACACGTTAAGTACCTTGTCGCATACCTCTATTGAGTCTATTTCAAAAGATAAAATCACGCTAAACACCGTGCACTCTCAAGAAAGCATCATTGAATTAATTGAATCCATCGGTTTTCAAGCAAGCTCTGCCCCCTTTATTCCAGATAGTCCCTCGCCTAAAGAAGAGGTCATTACTCTGAATAAAGAAACACCGACAGATCAAAGCAAAACTGAAAAACAAAAAATAGAAAAAACAACACAATTAATTTTATCAGGAATGACTTGCGCTAGCTGTGTCGCCTCTGTAGAAAAAATAATTTCAGCCGTTGCTAATGTTCAATCTGTCAGTGTTAATTTAGCGGAACGTACCGCTTTAATTTATGGTGATATCAATGCACCTGAACTGATCAAAGCAATAGAAAAAGGCGGTTATGGTGCAGAGATCAGTTTAAGCGAAGAACAACGCCGTAAAAGGCAAAAAGAACAATACCTAAAAACCACCGCAGCACATAAAAGAAATACCATTATGTCGCTCGCAATAGGCGCACCATTGATGCTTTGGGGGGTATTTGGTGGCAACATGCAAATAACAACCGTTAACGACCAACTTGCTTGGGGACTCATTGGGCTTATTTGTTTAGGTTTATTACTTACCGCTGGGAAACATTTTTTTGTTAATGCCTGGAAAGCATTTACTCATCACAGAGCGACAATGGATACGTTAGTGTCTCTTGGTACTGGTTCAGCTTGGCTCTACTCTATGGCACTGGTGATCTATCCTGCATTTTTCCCAGAGCAAGCACGTCATGTTTATTTTGAAGCCACCGCAATGATCTTAGGCTTAATTACGCTCGGAAATCTAATCGAAACCAAAGCTCGTAATCGCACATCAAATGCCATCGAAAAGCTGCTCAATCTTCAGCCTCAAACAGCTACGGTTATCCAAGATGGAAAAGAAGTAGAGTTGCCAGTGGCACTAGTAACGAAAGGGATGATCATTAAAATTAAACCGGGAGAGAAAATCCCCGTTGATGGTTCGATCATCAGCGGTGAAAGCTATTTAGATGAAGCCATGCTTACTGGAGAGCCTCTTCCTTGTTTAAAAATAAAAGACGATGTTGTGCATGCAGGAACCATCAATCAACAGGGTAGCTTTACCTTCACAGCAACGAATGTCGGTGAACATACTATGCTTGCTCGGATCATTGCCATGGTACGTAACGCGCAAAGTAGCAAACCAAAATTGGCTAAGCTCGCGGACAAAATCTCATCCGTATTTGTCCCAAGCGTTATGATCATCGCCATTTTTTCGGCTTTACTTTGGTATAACTTTGGTCCAGAACCAACATCGAGCTACATGCTTGTTGTTGCTACAACGGTACTCATCATTGCCTGCCCTTGTGCTTTAGGTCTTGCAACACCAATGTCAGTGACTGTTGGTGTCGGTAAAGCCGCTGAGTTTGGGGCATTAATAAAAGACGCTGACGTTTTACAAACAGCAAGTCATATCGATACTGTGGTGGTTGATAAAACGGGCACATTAACAGAAGGGAAACCCACGGTCAGTAAAGTGACAAGCTTTGCGGCTTACAATGAAAAAGACATCATTTCATTCGCAGCAGCAATCGAAAGTCACTCTGAACACCCACTCGCTCATGCAGTAATGGCATATCTCAATCAGCACTCATGGGATTTAGTCACCAGTACACAGTTTAATGCTCAATTAGGCCTAGGAGCTTCTGCAAACATTGCTGGCGATACTGTGTTCATAGGAAATACCTCTTATTTATTAAACAATGAGATTGCCACTCCTGACGTTGAATTATCTCCTGCATCAACGCCTCTCTTTGTGGCAATAAATAAAGAATGTATTGGTATTATTGAAGTAAGTGATGCAATTCGACCCGATTCAAAACTTGCTGTAGCCCAATTTACTCAACTCGGTATTAATGTCGTAATGCTAACGGGTGATCGCAAAGAAACCGCCGATTATGTGGCCCAACAGCTCGGAATAACTCATGTTGTTTCGGGTGTATTACCCGATGGAAAAGCTCAGACAATAAAAGACTTACAAGCTCAAGGAAAGAAAGTAGCTATGATTGGGGATGGCATTAATGATGCCCCAGCGTTAGCTCAGGCAGAAGTAGGGATTGCGATGGGCAATGGCAGTGATGTCGCGATTGAAAGCGCTCAATTGACCTTAATACGACACTCACTGCTTACAGCCGTTAATGCGATTGAGCTTTCAAGAGCAACCATTACAAATATGAAACAGAACTTATTCGGTGCCTTTATTTATAATGCGATAGGCATTCCTATTGCTGCCGGTATTCTTTTTCCATTTACTGGAATGTTACTCAGTCCTGTTGTAGCTGGAGCAGCGATGGCACTTTCTTCTATTACCGTTGTATCCAATGCAAATAGATTACGACTTTTTAAATCTCAGTTTTCAAACGAACATACTGACTAGGAGCTTTACATGATTAATTTGCTTGGAGTCATACTTATTATTGCCATTATTTATTGGTTTTGGCTTTCACCACATTCAAAATAACCTTAGGACACAATAATGAAATTATTTAAACTCACTTTTGCATCATTGCTTTTCTTAACAACATCCGCTTACGCTTCTACCGAAGTCATGACTTATAAATCACCATATTGTGGTTGTTGCTCTGAATGGGTAGAGCACATGGAAGATAACGGTTTCACGGTAAAGATTGAAGATCATGAAGACATGAATCCAATCAAAGAGAAACTAGGTGTAGAGCCACGCCTCGCATCATGTCATACCGCGGTTATTGATGGTTACGTATTTGAAGGGCATATACCAGCAGAGGATATTAAACAATTTCTAGCAGAACCAAGAGATTTTAAAGGATTAGCGGTTCCTGGAATGCCAATGG
This sequence comes from Aliivibrio sp. SR45-2, assembly GCF_963890165.1. Taxonomy (NCBI): domain Bacteria; kingdom Pseudomonadati; phylum Pseudomonadota; class Gammaproteobacteria; order Vibrionales; family Vibrionaceae; genus Aliivibrio; species Aliivibrio sp. SR45-2. Next base: position 4,637 of record NZ_CAWPRC010000152.1, read on the forward strand.
GATCACCAGGGATGGAATATGGCGATAAAAAAGACACATACCAAGTTATCGCATTTAAAGAGAATGGCAAATTGGCAATATTCAATACTCATAATTAAAATCTAAGCAATTGATAAATAAAGCCATGTTGAGTTGATTAACATGGCTTTTTGTTATTTAGCACGACTTAGCTTGTTTTTTAAATGCATCAGACGTAAAAAAGCCGCATCATTTCTGATGCGGCTTTTTTGAAGGTGGTCGGTGAAGAGGGATTCGAACCCCCGACCCTCTGGTCCCAAACCAGATGCGCTACCAAGCTGCGCTATTCACCGAGCCGTTGAACAAAGGACTGTGTCCGTGTCAACGAGGGCTATAATACTGCTCAGGATTTTTTTGACAAGTATTATTTTAACTTTTTAATTTGTTCGGTCATTTATTCAGCAAAGACGTTGAATTTACAACTAAATCCCCTCAGTAAATAACAATCTGAGGGGATCAGTTTACTTTTTATCTATTACTTATAAACAATCTCACCACGTGGTGCGAATTCATTCACATCAATTGGGCTATTTGTTTCTAAAAACTCTTTTAATACTTCGGCATCAACAAAGCCCGTATTTACATAACCCGAATGATCCGACACTTTAGGGTAACCATCACCACCCGCGGCGTTGTAGCTTGGAATAGTAAAACGGTACGTTTTGTCTAAACGCAATTGCTTACCACCAATGAATACGTTAGATACTTTACCGGCTTCAACGGTCATTTTAATACCTGCGAACTGAGCGTAGGCACCAGAATCGATTGGTTTAGTCGCCACCACATTTAGGTAATCTAATACTTCAGCGCCATTCATATCAACATAACTAACAATATTACCAAATGGCTGCACCGTTAGAACATCTTTATAAGTAACATCACCCATTTCAATCGAATCACGTACACCACCCGAATTCATTACCGCAAAATCGGCTTTTGCACGAACCATGTGAGAAGTCGCAATTAAACGCCCAAGGTTAGTCTGCTCAAAACGAACCACATTACGGTCGCCTTCTAACTTTCCATTCGTTTCTGCAATTTTCACATTCAACTGGCCTTGACCTTTTTCTTGGTAAGGCGTTAGGAAAGCCAATAACTCAGGATCTTGCACAATTTCATCTTGAATAAAGACACGCTCACTTTTGCCATCAACTTTTATTTTCTTCTTCAAGTTAACCGGGATTAGGTTATAACTCACCATTTCCAATTCACCATTACGGAATTCAAAATCAGCACGACCTACGTACTTGCCCCATTCATGAGCTTGAACGATCCAAGTGCCATTTTGTTGATCAGGTTGGCATTCGTCACCAGGCTTAAAGTTTTGTTTAACAACGTTCGCCCCTTCCATACAAACAGGCTCTTGTGAGTGGCCACCCACAATCATATCCAACTCACCTAATTCAAGAGAACGAGCAAGTGCTACATCACCTGGTGCATTAATACCACGTTGACCATTTTCATAGTGACCCATGTGAGTAACTGCAAAAATAAGATCGGGTTTTTCTGATTCATTCAGTTCAGCAATGACTTTCTTTGCTTCTTCTTTTGGATCTCGGAAATCAATACCACCGATGTATTCAGGGTTACCAATTTTAGCCGTGTCTTCTGTCGTGAAACCAATAACCGCAATTTTAATGCCTTGCTTTTCAAAAATCTCGTAAGCTTGATACATGCGCTCACCAGTTTCTTTATCATAAATGTTGGCAGACAGCATTGGGAATTTAGCCCAATCTATTTGCTTTTGAAGCACATCTAATGGGTTATCAAATTCATGGTTACCTAATGCAATCGCATCATATCCAATTTTATTCATGCCTTTAAAATCAGGCTCTGCATCTTGTAAATCAGACTCAGGTACACCGGTATTAATATCACCACCAGAAAGAAGTAAAACACTCCCCCCTTCAGCTTGAACATCGGCACGTAATTCATCAATCAACGTCTTACGCGCTGCCATACCGTACTCACCATATTTATTTTGCCAAAAGCGGCCATGGTTATCGTTAGTATGTAGCACAGTTAACTTATACGTAGTGTCTTCTTGCCACGCATGTTCAGACGTTGTAGCGCAACCAGCCAATGTAGTAAGTAATGCGGCAGCAATCGCTGTTTTAAGAGAAAGACGTTCCATCATGTTTCACCATTTAAATTCAAGGGAATAAGTTAGATCAAAAAAGGGAAAACCACTTTAATAATCAAATAACCTGACCGAGTTTAAAAGAATTGCTTTTCACTCTCACATTGATCTCATAAATATGTCTATTGGATCACTAAAAATGGCTAATAAATAAGTAAAAAAAGGTAAACGCTAGAGAAATTTTAAATTTTAAACCAACGCAATCGTTCACTTTGATGGTTTTTAATTCAACGGTTTACCATCACTTCAAATCGCTTTCCGTTTAAGCTTAAAAATATAATCACTTCTTTATGTACTTTAAATAAAAAAAACCATCAAGTTATTTCATTTTTGCCCGATACCATATACATAAATGTACAAATAGATAATAAAAATAGAAATTTAATATATAAAATTTCACTACAATTTGGATGATATAATGAAATTAAAACATAAATTAATCGGGGCCAGTCTACTTGCTGTTATCGTGACTGCTGCGGCGTTAACATGGCTCGCGTCAAATCAGTTGTTTGAACAAACTCGAAATGGCGTTTATTCTCGAGCTGAAAGTGTGACATCTTCTGCCACTACCGGAATTTCTAATTGGATTTCAATTAAAGCTGAAATTGCGCATGCTATTAATGACTACACTCAAGAAGATGACGTGGTCTCTTTTTTACAGTTAAGCCGTAAAGCGGGTGGTTTTGATGATATTTTCTTTGGTACACCTCAAGGGGATATGTACCGCTCTCATCCTGAAAGAAATCGTGCCGATTACGATCCTCGTCAACGCCCTTGGTATCAAGAAGCTCAACGAGAAAACAAACAAATCATTACTTCCGCCTATCAAGATGCCATTACTCAATCTCTTCTGGTAACCATTGCTGAACCAGTTTATAAGAATGGTCAATTTCTTGGTGTTGTCGGTGCCGATGTACTAATTGACCAACTAATTGACGATGTCATCAGCCTAGATGCAGGTAAAGATACCATCACAATGTTAATTGATAGCGATGGCACTTTCTTAGCGCATCCAAATACGTCGCTTATCAAAAAAGAAGTAAATCGTTATTTCTCGGGTATGACGCCTCAAAGTATTCAAGAATCCATGAATTCAAAAACCATTGAATTCGCAGAAATCAACGGCAGTAATAAGCTGGTTTATTTTGCAAAAGTACCTAATACAAAATGGACATTTGCCGTTGAAATGACACAAGCAACAGAAGAAGCTGCACACAGCGCACTCCTTCGTGAAATCATCCTGCTTAGCATTGTATTAACAGTCATTGTTGCTATCGGTGTAACCACCTTGGTTAACGTCCTATTTAGAGATCTACTTCGAGTATCTGATGCGCTTGCTGAAATTTCATCAGGTGAAGGGGATTTAACTCAACGTTTAGTTCCAAACAGTAATGATGAAGTTGGCCAACTTGCTATCAACTTCAATACCTTTGTAGGCAATATGCACTCAATGGTGTGTCGCTTACGTGACATATCACTTACGTTAGCTAACCAAGCCAATTTAACCGCAGAAAGTGCTGAAGAACGTAATGTTCGAATCCAACATCAAATGGATGAGATCAACATGGTTGCAACCGCAATTAATGAGATGGCAGCTGCGACTCAAGAAATTGCAAGCAACGCAGACAATACTGCTCAAACGGCTGAACAAACCGTTAGTGCTTCAAACCATGGTGCTGAGCAAGTAAGTCAAAGCCAACATTCAATTGATAACTTGGCAAAAGAAGTAGAAACCGCAACACAAGTTATCGGCGAATTGCATCACAACGCACAAAACATCAATACGATCCTATCCACCATTCAAAACATTGCAGAACAAACGAACTTACTCGCACTCAATGCCGCAATAGAAGCGGCACGTGCCGGTGAACAAGGTCGTGGTTTTGCCGTTGTTGCTGATGAAGTTCGAATTTTAAGTCAACGTACACACGCGTCGACTCAAGAAATTCAACAAATGATAGAGACATTGCAAGGCACAACTCAAAAAGCGGTTGGCATCATGGAAGACAGCCAAAATCTAGCCAACACCAGTGTTGAAGATGCACAATCAGCCTCTGCTAGTTTGCTTCAAATTACAAATTCAGTGACATTAATTAGCGACATGGCGGCTCAAATTGCAGCGGCGGCTGAAGAGCAATCATCGGTTACAGAAGAAATTACACGTAACACCGAAGCGGTTCGTGATGTATCAAATGAATTAACAACCGAAACACAACAATCGGTTATTCAAGCATCACAATTATCTGAATTATCAAACGAACTAAAACAAGAAATAGACAGATTTAAACTGTAACTTCTTACTTACTTCGTCAAAAGACAGAATATATTTTTATATTCTGTCTTTTTTTTTCAGAAAAAATCGATTAATGAACAGATAAATACCGCACAAAACACCTTTTTTTGTAATAAAACTACGCACACCATCTACGTGCCACACACAAGCTGTTGAATTATAAATAAAAGTAACCACAAAAACACCGACACTACTACTTTGGAGTAGTTTTATTTCGTAATTGATCTACATCATATCGACATATCCATTCATAATTCATCATATATCTATACCAAATATAATAGGATTCCTTATGAGCAAGATGAAACTAGTCATCATCGGTAATGGCATGGTCGGTCATCGCTACATCGAAGATTTAGTAGAGAAAACTGATGTTCAAAACATGGATATCACCGTGTTCTGTGAAGAACCACGTGTCGCTTATGACCGTGTTCACCTCTCTTCTTACTTTTCTCACCACACCGCTGATGAGCTCTCTCTTGTAAAAGAAGGATTCTATGACAAACACGGTATCAACGTATTAATCGGCGAACGCGCTATTAATATTAACCGTGAAAACAAAATTGTATATTCAAGCACTGGTCGTGAAATCCAATACGACAAACTCGTCCTTGCTACGGGCTCTTTCCCATTCGTACCGCCAATCAAAGGCAACGAAAGCAAAGACTGTTTTGTTTACCGTACTATTGAAGATCTTAAATCAATCGAAGCCACGGCGAAAAAAAGTAAAAGCGGTGTTGTTATCGGTGGTGGCCTCCTTGGTCTTGAAGCGGCTGGCGCATTAAAAGCACTTGGCGTAACAACTCATGTTGTCGAATTTGCACCCGTATTAATGGCTGAGCAACTTGACTTACAAGGTGGCTTACAACTTCGTAATAAAATTGAACGCATGGGTGTTCAAGTTCATACCGGTAAAAACACATTAGAAATAGCACCTGAAGGCACAGAAGCACGTAATGTAATGCGTTTTGCTGATGGTACAGAGCTTGAGACTGACTTCATTGTCTTCTCTGCTGGCATCCGCCCTCAAGATAAGCTTGCTCGCCAAATGGAGCTTGATATCGCTCCTCGTGGTGGTATTGCGATTAACAACAACTGCCAAACTTCAGATGAACACATCTACGCGATTGGTGAATGTGCGTCATGGAATCAAACTTTCTATGGTCTTGTCGCTCCAGGCTACAAAATGGCAACCGTTGCAGTTGATCACTTAGTTGGTAACGACAGTACGTTTGAAGGCGCTGACATGAGCGCAAAACTAAAACTTCTTGGTGTGAAGGTTGGCTCTATTGGGGATGCAAACGGTCGTACTCCTGGTTGTAAGAGCTACGTTTACCAAAACGAAGAAGACGAAGTTTATAAACGCATTATCGTATCTGAAGATGGTAAGAAACTACTTGGCGCAGTAATGGTTGGTGATACTTCAGATTACGGCGATCTACTTCAGCTTAAACTGAACGACATTGATTTACCTGATCACCCCGACCTTCTTATTCTTCCAGCTCACGCTGGTGCAGAAAAGCCGTCTTTAGGCGCAGACTCTCTGCCTGAAACTGCCGTGATTTGTTCATGTTTTGATGTAACGAAAGGCAAAATTGCCCAAGCAGTTGCAGATGGCAATCACACAATGGCTGAAATTAAAGCGGTGACTGGCGCTGGTACAGGTTGTGGCGGTTGTCTTCCTCTTGTCGCATCCGTTCTTAATGCTGAATTGGCAAAATCAGGCATCGAAGTTAAAAACGACGTTTGTGAGCACTTTGCTTATTCTCGCCAAGAATTATTCCACCTAATTCGCATCGAAGAAATCAAAACATTCGATGAACTATTAGAGAAATACGGTAAAGGTTACGGCTGTGAAGTGTGTAAACCACTAGCGGGATCTATTCTTGCTTCTTGTTGGGGTGAGCACATTCTTAAACCCGCATTGGTTAAACTGCACGATACCAACGATAACTTCCTAGGTAACATTCAAAAAGATGGCACTTACTCTGTCATTCCACGTATGGCTGGCGGTGAAGTCACACCACAAGCACTAGGTGCATTAGCGGCCGTTGCTGCTGAATATAATCTTTATACTAAAATTACAGGTGCTCAACGTATCGGTCTATTCGGTGCTCAAAAAGACGATCTTCCAACAATTTGGAAAAAACTCATTGAAGCAGGTTATGAGACAGGACAAGCTTACGGTAAAGCTTTACGTATGGCTAAGACGTGTGTTGGTTCAACATGGTGTCGTTACGGTGTTCAAGACTCTGTAGGCTTGGGCGTCACACTTGAGAATCGCTACAAAGGTATCCGTACTCCTCATAAAATGAAATTTGGTGTCTCGGGTTGTACTCGTGAGTGTGCAGAAGCACAAGGTAAAGATTTAGGCATTATTGCAACAGATGCAGGTTGGAACATGTACGTGTGTGGTAATGGGGGGATGAAACCTCGCCATGCTGACTTATTGGCAACGGATCTAGACCAAGAAACGCTGATTAAATACATCGACCGTTTCATGATGTTCTACATTCGAACAGCCGCTCCACTGCAACGTACCTCTGTATGGATGGATAACCTTGAGGGTGGCGTTGATTATTTACGTGAAGTAATTGTCGATAATAAGCTTGGCATTAACGACCAACTTGAAACCGATGTTGCATCACTGATTAATAACTTCAGCTGTGAATGGACTGACACCATTAACGATGAAGCTCAACTAAAACGTTTCTCCCACTTCATTAACTCTGAAGAACGCGATGATAATGTTGTGTTTGTTTCTGATGGCCGTGAACAACACCGCCCTGCAACGTACACAGAAAAAAATCCAAACGCGAAAGGCGATATCTTGCATGTTGCTCTAACTGACACAAGTGTGGAGAAATAATCATGACGACTAAATTCCAAAAAATCTGTCCACTAGATGACATCATTCCAGGTACAGGCGTTTGTGCATTAGTTAACGGTGAACAAGTGGCGATATTTCGTCCGAACGCTGATGACAAAGTGTTTGCCATCAGTAATCGTGACCCATTTGCAAACTCTAACGTATTGTCTCGCGGCCTTACCGTTCAACACCAAGGCGAACTTTGGGTTGCAAGCCCATTAAAAAAACAACGCTTTAACCTTACTACTGGGGTTTGTATGGAAGACGAACGCTTTAACGTAAAAGCGTATAGCGTTCGAGTCATCAAAAACACTGTAGAAATCGCAGCATAAACTGAGATTCGATAGTTCAAGGGTTTCTAGCCTCATCTGGAAGCCCTTTCCTATCTAATTTTAATCTTTAACTTTTAATAAGGGACTCTTATGTCTTATGTAAAACCTGCTGAATTAGTTCAAACGATGATCGATGTTGGCGAAGCAAAAGTAAAAACATCAAGTCGTGATCTTCTTTTACGTGGCACGATGGCCGGTATCATCCTCTCTCTTGCTGTTGTCGTTGCGATTACAACAATTGTGCAAACCGGTGTTGGTATTGTTGGTGCTTTAGTCTTCCCTGTCGGTTTTTGTATTCTAAGTCTTATGGGCTACGACTTATTAACGGGTGTTTTTGGTCTTGCACCACTTGCTAAGTTTGATAACCGTCCTGGCATCACTTGGGGTCGAATCTTCAGAACATGGGGATGGGTTGGTCTTGGAAACCTAATTGGTTCTCTACTTGTTGCTTTTCTTATTGCACTTGTTTTTACTATGAACTTTAGTGTTGAAGCGGGCGCGGTAGGTCAAAAGTTCATCGCCGCTGCAACAAGTCGTACTATGGGCTACGCCGCACATGGTATGGATGGTTGGATCACCGTATTTGTCAAAGCAATTCTTTGTAACCTAATGGTATGTTTAGGCGTTATCGGCAATATGACGGCTCGCTCTGTTGCAGGTAAGATTGCGGCAATGTGGCTTCCAATCTTTATTTTCTTTGCATTAGTATTTGAACACGCCGTAGTTAACATGTTCCTATTTCCATTAGGTATGATGCTAGGTGCTGATTTCACTATTATGGATTGGTTAAACTGGAACTTAATCCCAACGCTGCTTGGTAACCTTGTAGGTGGCCTTTTATTTACGTGTATTCCTCTGTACCTAACACACGCGAAAACAGCACCATCATTGGATCTTAAATAACAGTAAAATAGTCATCACATTTGTTATAACTCATTCAAATAAAATCACTCTTGATCAGGTATTAAGGGTGATTTTTTTTATCGACTCTTACATAATGGAGTCAGCGTCAATATTCATCATATTATTCTGGAACCCTATTATGCCAAGTATTCAAGCTCAGTCTGAGCAAAAAAAACAAAACGGATTTGTTTCTCTTGTTGGTGCAGGTCCTGGTGATGCCGATCTCTTAACCGTAAAAGGTTACCGCTTAATACAACAAGCCGATGTGGTTGTGTATGATCGCCTTGTCTCTAAAGAAATCTTAGCGCTCGCAAATAATACTGCTGAAATGATTTATGTCGGTAAGAAACTCGATTTTCATTTCGTCCCTCAAGACAAAATTAATCAAATATTGGTTGATAAAGCCCAAGAAGGTAAACACGTTGTTCGCCTTAAAGGCGGAGATTCCTTTATCTTTGGCCGTGGCGGTGAAGAATTAGAAACGCTTGCAGAAAATGGGGTTCGATTTGAAGTCGTTCCTGGTATTACAGCCGCAGCAGGCGCGACCTCTTATGCAGGGATCCCACTAACACATCGAGACCATGCTCAAAGCGTGCAATTTATTACGGCTCATGTCCAAAAAGATGGGGCTGAAATTGAATGGGATGCATTGGTTCGTTCAAACAACACGCTGGTATTTTATATGGGACTAAAACAATCTTCTCATATTTCAACTCAGCTGATCGAGCACGGTTTAGCTGCGGATACCCCTTGCGCTATTATTGAACGAGGTACGACTCAAAAACAAAAAGTCTTTACTGGTACTATTTCAGAATTAGCTCAAATGGCAAAAAATGCGACTAGTCCTTCTTTAATTGTCGTCGGTAGCGTAACTACATTGCATCATAAATTAGATTGGTTTACCCCAACAAATGCTGAGTAATGAATAAATAAGTAAGCACGCCCTATTCTAAATATAAAAAAGCCCAAGAAAATCTCTTGGGCTTTTTTATTTATAGACTCGCAACAATATTATTTAATATCGATGTGCTCAAAGCCTTTAATTAAGTCATCTAACGCTTTCATTTGTTTTAAGAAAGGTTCTAGTTGATCTAATGGTAATGCAGAAGGACCGTCACACAATGCTTTATCTGGCGTTGGGTGAGCTTCAATAAATAACCCAGCAATACCCGTCGCTAAACCTGCTTTAGCAAGTTCAACCGTTTGTGAACGACGACCACCAGATGCTTTACCACTTGGATCGCGATTCTGTAAAGAATGCGTCACATCAAAAATGATTGGGCTGCCATTTGATACTTTTTTCATCACACCAAAGCCAAGCATATCAACCACTAGGTTGTCATAACCCATGCATGAACCACGCTCACAAAGAATGATATTTTCATTACCACACTCAGCAAACTTATCAACAATATTGCCGACTTGATCAGGGCTCATGAATTGTGGCTTTTTCACGTTAATGACAGCACCCGTTCTAGCCATTGTCTCAACTAAATCAGTTTGACGAGCAAGGAAAGCAGGAAGTTGAATAACGTCCACTACATCAGCAACAGGTTGAGCTTGTGCCTCTGTATGAATATCTGTAATGATTTTCACACCAAACGTATCTTTCAATTCTTGAAAAATCTTTAGACCTTCTTCCATACCAGGACCACGGTACGAATGAACTGACGAACGGTTTGCTTTATCAAAAGACGCTTTAAATACGTATGGGATGCCTAATCGATCAGTGATCTCTACGTAAGTCTCACACATGCGCATAGCCAAATCACGAGACTCTAATACATTCATACCTGCAAATAAGGTAAACGGCTTATCATTTGCTACATCGATATTGCCAATTTTTACTGTTTTTTGATTTTGCATTATCTTCACTCTTAATGGAGAACGGTAGGGTGTTGTTCTAATAATTGAACTTGCTCTTTCATCATCAAGGTCGATGGATCATTAGGGCACTGTTCAATAAAATAGATTAAATCGGTTTTCGCTACATCATTACAGTGTAGCTGTTGATAGATTAAGCCTCTATCACGAATTTCAAAAGGATCATCGGGCACAACATTCAATGCGAGATCACTGCAAGTTAAAGCAAATGAAAATTTACGCTCTCTAATGCATGCCGTTTTAATCACCGCTAATAAACGGCCGACTAATGTTGGATTGTCTATTTTCTCTAAATGTATCGGTAAGATCTCAGCCAATGGTCCACCATAGCCAATTAGCCATGCCGTCATTAAATGCGTACTAACATATTGTCCATCAAAAGGGTTTAAGTAACGGGGTGCTTGATTTGGCCATTCAACCTGTAACACTAACTGAGTGGGGAAATTAATCGCACTCACAGGTAAATTCACATACTGACAAATATGTAAAAAAATCGCCCCTAACGTTACCGGGATCCCTTTTTTACTTTCAAGCACATGATCAATGAACGCATTCTCTGAATTAAAATACGTATAAACATCACCTTGGTAGCCCCACTCAACATAAAACAGTTGAATTAATCGCTCTAAACGCTGCTCATCAGTTGGTTCGTGAACAAGCATTTGCTCTGCTTCAATACACATTTCTCGCAGTTTAATATCAACACGCTGTCTTTGTATATCTGGATTAATGGCTAAATTTAGAGCTAATGCACCTTCAACAAGGCTAAGGTCTTCTAAATTTTCATCAAGCAACTGAAACATATTTACCCCAGAAATGTTGCTTTCGTCATCGCAATATTAGCTGCAACCATTAACCAACCTAATGCGCCAAGGAAGGCAAATGTTTTAAATACTTTGTTTTTACTGTTTCCTAGAGTGACAAACCCCAGAGCGATATAAACCAAAACACAAGTCAATTTCTCAGTTAACCAAGGAGCCGCACCTGTAAATGGAATGAATCCAGTAATAAAAATAAGTGCAACGCCACTTAATAGCATTGCTGTATCAACAACGTGAGGCACACGTTTAAAAAAAGCTTTATTACGAAGAGCGGAATCAACCATCATTAACGCATAACGAACGATAAATAATAGTACGCTACAAGCGATCATAAATAAGTGAATGTGTTTAACAGCGGTATACATGAATTATCCTTTATTCTCTGTGTTTGTGATCCACTGACCTAATGTAACTCGATCATTGCCAGCGTAATCTTGTTCTGTTTTAACATTAATGAAGCCATATTCTTCAAAGTAATCACGTAATTGCTTACCTTGTTCAAAGCCATGTTCCATTAATAACCAACCGTTCTCAATTAAATGAGTACGACTGTGCTCCATAATATGGATTAAGTCCGCAAAACCTTCTTTCTCAGCAACCAAAGCGGTTTGAGGTTCGAACCGTACATCACCTTGAGACAAATGGGGATCATTCCCATCAATATAAGGCGGGTTACTCACAATAATAGAAAACTGTTCATCCATTCTAATCGGATCAAACCAACTTCCCTGACGAAATTCAGTGTTCAATATATTGTTATCTTTGGCATTATCTTTCGCTAACGCAACCGCGTCATATTGATAATCAACACCAATAACACACATATCAGGCATTTCAGAGGCGATAGCTAATGCAATGGCTCCTGTTCCCGTCCCCAAATCCAACACCTTTTCAGATGATTTCGATAGGTGCTCTAACGCAACTTCTACCAAACGTTCCGTATCAGGACGAGGAATTAATGTTGTTGGCGAGACTTTTAACGGTAATGACCAAAACTCTCGATAACCAATAATGTAAGCGATTGGTTCACCAGAAAGGCGTCGAGATAATAATGATTCAAATGCATTGTATTCGGTTTCAGCGACGAGCTTTTCAGGCCAAGTAAGTAAGTAGCTTCTTGGCTTATCTAAAACATGACACAGCAATACAGCAGCATCAACTTGAGGAGAATCACTCCCCTCAAGTTTCAGCAATTGAATTGAACGCATTAATAGCGCTTCAATAGAAATGCTCATTAGTTTTGTTCAGCTAAAGCCGCTAGTTGGTCAGCTTGATATTCTAATACGACAGGTTCAATCAGCGCCGCTAGATCCCCTTCCATCACTTCATTCAAACGGTAGATAGTCAGGTTAATACGGTGATCAGATACGCGACCTTGTGGGTAGTTATACGTACGAATACGGTCTGAACGGTCACCCGAACCTAATAAATTACGACGCGTATCAGAAACAACTGCGGCACGACGAGCTTCTTCAGCTTGAATAATACGAGCAGCAAGAACAGACATCGCTTTGGCTTTGTTTTTATGCTGTGAACGCTCATCTTGACACTCTACAACGGTACCCGTTGGTAAGTGAGTAATACGAATAGCGGAATCGGTGGTGTTAACGTGCTGACCACCAGCCCCTGATGAACGGAAAGTATCAATTTTCAAATCAGATGATTTAATCTCAGGTAAATCCGCTTCTGGAATTTCAGCCATTACAGCAATGGTACACGCTGAAGTATGTACACGGCCTTGCGATTCAGTTTCTGGTACACGTTGAACTCGGTGACCACCTGATTCGAACTTCATTGTGCCATAAACACCTTCACCGCTTACTTTTGCGATCATCTCTTTAAAGCCGCCTTGCTCAGAACCATGTGAACTCATGACCTCAACACGCCACCCTTTTTTCTCAGCAAAACGAGAATACATACGGAAAAGGTTCCCCGCAAAAATACCCGCTTCATCACCACCAGCACCGGCACGAATCTCTAAGAAACAGTTACGTTCATCATTTGGATCTTTTGGAATAAGAAGCACTTGTAATTCATCCGTTAGACGTTCACTTGCTTCTTTCGCTTCTTTAATTTCGTCTTGCGCCATTTCACGCATTTCAGCATCGTCTTCTTGTGCCATTTCTTGAGCAGCAACAAGATCTTCTTGTACTTTTTCATACGCTTGGAAGCATTGTGTTACTTCTTCCAGTTGAGAGTATTCACGAGATAACGCACGGAATTTATTTTGATCACCAATAACACCTGGATCCCCCAATAAATGCTGTACTTCTTCATAACGCTCAACCAGCGTTTCCAATTTTACTCGAATTGATGCTTTCATATTATAATTGATTCTTTATGTTGGTAGCAGAAGCTACACTTAGTTGTCTAGACCAATACTGGTACGGATCACAGCAAGTTTGTCCGGCTCACCATTTTTGGCGGCCTGCTGCATCGCAAGTGTTGGTGCATGAATGAGTTTATTCGTTAATTTATTGCTTAATTCTGCTAAAACTTTTTCTGCATTTTGACCAGAAGCTAGGGCCTGAATACTTTTTTGCAATAATTCGATACGAATAGATTCTGAATTCTCTCGGTATTGGCGAATACTGTTAACAGCTTGACGGGAGCGTATCCACGTCATAAACCCTGCACTTTCTTCACTGACTATCGCTTCAGCTTGAATCGCTTCAATTTTTCGTTGTTCAATATTATGGTCAATGATCGATTTAAGATCATCAACTGAATACAAGTAGACGTCATTAAGATCCGCGACTTCACTTTCGATATCACGCGGAACCGCAATATCCACAAATAACATAGGTTGGTGTCTGCGCTGTTTTAGTGCGCTTTCAACCATTCCTTTACCGATAATAGGTAACGGACTGGCGGTTGAGCTAATAATGATATCCGCTTTAGAAAGGTGTTCAGGGATCTCGGGCAGACTGATCACATCAGCATTAAATTGGTCGGCTAATATCATGGCTCTTTCGCGAGTTCTATTCGCCACAATCAATTGTTTACAGCCAGCATCATTTAAATGTTTCGCCACTAATTCAATGGTTTCTCCTGCTCCAACCAACATGACAGTTGATTCAGCAAGAGACTCAAATATTTGTCGAGCTAATGTACACGCTGCATAAGCAACAGACACCGCATTACCACCAATATTCGTTTCAGTACGGACTCGTTTAGCGACTGAAAAGTCACTTTGAAATAATTTTTCAACGACACCTTCAACCGCATTGTGTTCTCTAGCATCAGCAAACGCTTTTTTTACTTGCCCAAGAATTTGAGGCTCTCCGAGAACCAAAGAATCTAAACCACAAGACACTCGCATAAGGTGCTTAACGGCGGCTTGTTCTTCATAGATATAAATACTCGGCATGAGTAAATCTAATGCCACATGATGAAATTCAGCGAGCCAATTGATGACGTAGCCACTGCTAATGCCTAATTTCACTTCACAGTAGATTTCAGTGCGATTACAGGTCGATAAAATTACGCCACTTTTAATTGCATCACTGTTTTTTAATTCATCTAGCGCTTTGGTTAATTTATCAGGAGAAAAGGCAACTTTCTCACGCAAATCAACTGAGGCTGAAGTATGATTAATTCCAATAACAAGCAATGACATTCGGCAAACAAGACCAATTTAGAAAAATAACAAGGGCGGATTTTACTTGATGAAGCCGAATTTTAAAAGGCATCAGAGCTTCTACATCGAAAATTAGTGATATTTAACCTACTTATTGTGTAAATCTTGATACCCAAACAATCAATGGATTTGATACAATCCTATAATCTGTCTCGAATTAACAGTGAGTTCTTTATTTATGCTACGCCGTCCTCTTTCTTTTTTTGCTTCCGTTTTCTTTCTGCTGTTTTTTCTCAGCGCTTGTTCTACGACCCCACTAACCCCACAACAGTCAATTAATTGGAATAAACATCAATCTAATATTGGGCAATTAACTCAGTATAAAGTGACAGGGAAAATTGGATATCAAGACCCAGAACAACGCCACAGTCTCAACTTCCAATGGACTCAAAAAGAAGATAACAGTCAATTATTGCTCACCACATTTCTTGGGCAAACCATAATGAAACTGACGTTATCCAAAAATAAAGCCACCATTGAAACCGGCGATGGTAAGAAATTTGAAGGTAATGACCCAGGACGCTTATTATACGGATTAACGGGCATGACAATTCCTATCGCCTACCTAAGTGATTGGCTTAAAGGGTTACCAACCTCTGCCGATGCATTTGAACTCAATGAATTAAATACTGTAGAGCACCTATCAAAACAAATCAGTCAAACCAATTGGCATCTTAGATATAACAGCTATATCGAAACCAATGGGTTATTGCTGCCAAATTCAATGAAATTGACACAAAAAGACACCGCAATAAAAATCATTGCTTCAAATTGGATTATATCTCAATGATAACGACAGCAACTCGCTGGCCTTCTCCAGCTAAACTCAATTTATTCCTGTATATCAATGGGCAGCATGATAATGGTTATCATGAATTACAAACCCTTTTTCAATTTATCGATCTTTGTGATCACCTAACGATTACCCCTAACGATTCAGGAGAGATCACGCTTTCTCCTCCGATTCCAGGTGTAGAGACAAAAGATAATTTAATCTGGAAAGCAGCAACGCAGTTACAAGAACACACTCAATGTTCTCTTGGTGCTCATATTGAACTAGAAAAAATATTACCTATTGGCGGTGGCATTGGCGGTGGTTCATCGAATGCAGCGACAACATTAGTTGCACTTAATTTCTTATGGGGTCTAAATCTCACTAATAAAGAACTGGCCGATTTAGGGGTCACTCTAGGCGCTGACGTTCCTATTTTTGTTCATGGTTTTTCCGCCTTTGCTGAGGGTATTGGTGAAAAATTACAACCAGCCACCCCTAAAGAGTTATGGTACATATTAATAAAACCAGAAGTGAGTATCGCAACTGTCGATGTATTCACTCACCCAGAATTGATTAGAAATACACCAAAACAGCCACTTAACGTACTTTTAAGTGCCTCTTACGAAAACGATTGCGAAAAAATTGTCAGAAGAGTGTATCCAGAGGTTGATTACCAACTTTCATGGCTGTTAGAATATGCACCATCAAGATTGACTGGAACAGGCGCTTGTGTTTTCGCTGAGTTTATTAACGAAAAAGAAGCACAACACGTTTTTTCATTAATTCCTGATAACGCAACTGGATTTATCACCCGAGGTAGAAATACTTCACCACTCAACCAAGCGTTGGAAGAGTATAAATCATTATGCAACATATAAAATTCTCACAATTTGGACGCAACCCTGAGGTTTCCACCGTGCCTGACATGAAGCTATTTACTGGTAATGCAACTCCTGAACTTGCCCAACGTATCGCCGAACGATTATACATTTCACTTGGCGACGCTACTGTAGATCGTTTTTCGGACGGTGAAGTAGCCGTTCAAATTAACGAAAACGTACGTGGTAGTGATGTATTCATTATCCAGTCTACGTGTGCTCCTACTAATGACAACATCATGGAATTAGTAGTAATGATCGATGCACTTCGCCGTGCTTCTGCAGGTCGTATTACTGCGGTAATTCCTTACTTTGGCTATGCTCGTCAAGACCGTCGTGTACGTTCTGCTCGTGTACCAATCACTGCAAAAGTTATTGCTGATATGCTTTCAAACGTTGGTGTTGACCGCGTTTTAACTATCGACTTACACGCTGAACAAATTCAAGGTTTCTTCGACGTACCAGTAGATAACATCTTCGGTACTCCAGTATTACTTGATGATATGCGTACTCGTGGTTTAGAAAACCCTGTTGTTGTTTCTCCTGATTTAGGTGGTGTTGTACGTGCTCGTGCTACTGCTAAAGCATTAGGTGATGTAGACATCGCTATCGTTGATAAGCGTCGTCCACGTGCTAACGTTTCAGAAGTAATGAACCTTATTGGTGATGTTGACGGCCGTGACTGTGTTATCGTTGATGACATGATCGATACCGGCGGCACATTATGTAAAGCAGCTGAAGCACTGAAAGAACGCGGCGCAAAACGTGTATTCGCTTACGCAACTCACGCTGTTTTCTCTGGCACTGCTGCACATAACATTGCAAACTCAGTGATAGACCAAGTCGTTGTCACGGATTCAATCCCTCTATCTAAAGAGATGGCAGCGACAGGCAAAGTAACTGAACTAAGCCTATCTCGTATGCTAGCCGAAGCAATTCGTCGCATTAGCAACGAAGAGTCTATATCGGCAATGTTTGATCACTAATTTCAAACAAAAACAATATCCAAACGCCCTGCTATTGCGGGGCGTTTTTGTATTTGGAATTCTTGTGGTAATATGGCGCGCCTTTTTAATGGTGCATACTAATATCATTAATTGTCTTTAGCTCTCAGCGCTAAACAAGTTCATTAATCATATTAGTATCCAAGATAGAGAGATAATTCTTTGAATAATCAGATCAAACTTCTTGTTGGACTAGCAAACCCCGGCCTTGAGTACAAAAGAACTCGCCATAATGCTGGGGCATGGGTAGTTGAAGAACTCGCTCGCATTCATAATATTCCAATGCGTGAAGAAGCTAAGTTTTTTGGATTAACAGGTCGAATTCAAACCAATGGTCAGGATCTTCGATTACTAATCCCTACAACATTTATGAACTTATCAGGAAAAGCGATTGCTTCGATTGCTAAGTTTTACCAAATAAAACCAGAAGAGATCCTCGTCGCTCATGATGAATTAGATCTTCCTCCTGGTGTTGCTAAATTTAAAAAAGGTGGCGGACATGGTGGCCATAATGGTCTTCGTGACACCATTAGTAAATTAGCGAATACGAAAGAGTTTTATCGCCTTCGTATTGGCATTGGTCATCCTGGCCATAAAGACAAAGTTGCCGGTTTTGTATTAGGGAAAGCGCCGACTAAAGAGCAAGAGTTGATCGATGCAGCAGTAGATGAATCTACTCGTTGCTTAGATATCTTACTTAAAGACGGACTAAGTAAAGCACAAAATCGTTTACACACATTCAAAGCTGAATAACAAAGATAAGGTTTACATCATGGGTTTTAAATGCGGAATCGTTGGTCTTCCAAACGTTGGTAAATCAACACTGTTTAACGCACTAACTAAAGCTGGAATCGAAGCAGCAAACTTCCCTTTCTGTACTATTGAACCAAACACCGGTGTGGTTCCTGTTCCTGATCTACGTTTAGATGCATTAGCTAAAATCGTAAATCCAGAACGTGTTCTTCCTACTACAATGGAATTTGTAGATATTGCTGGTTTAGTTGCGGGCGCATCTAAAGGTGAAGGTCTAGGTAACAAATTCCTTGCTAACATCCGAGAAACTGATGCGATTGGTCATGTTGTTCGTTGTTTTGAAGATGACAATATCATTCACGTTGCTGGTAAAATATCACCAATTGAAGACATTGAAATTATCAATCTTGAGCTTGCTCTTGCCGATTTAGATTCATGTGAACGTGCGATCTTGCGTCAAGCGAAAAAAGCAAAAGGCGGCGATCAAACGGCTAAGTTTGAAATTTCAGTACTTGAAAAGCTATTACCTGTTTTTACAGAAGGTGGCATGGCTCGTACTGTTGAACTTTCAAAAGAAGAAGTTGCTGCGGTTTCTTACCTTAACTTCCTAACGTTAAAACCAACAATGTATATTGCTAACGTTGCTGAAGATGGTTTTGAAAATAATCCATTCTTAGATCTTGTTCGTGATTATGCAGCAGCAGAAAACAACGTAGTTGTTGCAGTATGTGCTGCGATTGAATCAGAACTGTCTGAACTTGACGACGAAGATCGTGAAGAATTCTTTGCTGATATGGGCATTGAAGAGCCAGGTCTAAACCGTGTAATTCGTTCTGGTTATGATCTACTTGCTCTGCAGACATATTTTACGGCTGGCGTTAAAGAAGTTCGCGCTTGGACTATTCCTGTTGGAGCTACGGCACCACAAGCGGCAGGTAAGATCCACACTGACTTTGAAAAAGGCTTTATTCGTGCAGAAGTTGTAGGTTACGACAACTTTATTGAATTTAGCGGTGAGAGTGGCGCTAAAGAAGCCGGTAAATGGCGTCTAGAAGGTAAAGATTACATCGTTAAAGATGGTGATGTTGTACATTTCCGCTTCAACGTATAATAAAAAAGGCCAGCATATTTGCTGGCCTTTTTATTAGTCGCCTAGATTTCAACCACTTAAATGATTTTAATCCCTAGTAATACAGCAACACTCACTTCTTGTTTTCCATCCTTATTCTTATTCTTTTGTTCTTATTCGCTCTGATTTGCATATAAAAAGCACGCTTTGATTAAAATCCGTTCGAACACACAAAGATTTTATGTTTTTTTCAAAAAAGTGTTGACGCATAAGCCTCAGATACGCATAATGCGCTCCGTCCTCACCGCTAAGGCGAATGAGAGATGAGAAAGAAATAAAGAAACAATTTGGCTACTTAGCTCAGCTGGTTAGAGCACATCACTCATAATGATGGGGTCACAGGTTCAAATCCCGTAGTAGCCACCATACAACTTTTAATTGATTTACCAATCGTCGATTAAAATATAGAATATCTACTCTTTGCAGATTAAGTGGCGATTACCCTTAATAATCAAATAGCAGAACGCGGACGTGGCGGAATTGGTAGACGCACCAGATTTAGGTTCTGGCGCCGTAAGGTGTGAGAGTTCAAGTCTCTCCGTCCGCACCATATTTAAAGATGTGTTATCTTAGTTTAATCACTAACGTAATCTTCTCTGTTGGGATATCGCCAAGCGGTAAGGCACCGGCTTTTGATGCCGGCATTCCCTGGTTCAAATCCAGGTATCCCAACCACTATCTACATAATTGATGCAACCTGATTGATTATGACAACGTTAGAAAGACTCTCCAATTCGTCTTCTAACTATAAAAATTTCTACTCTTTGTTTTAATTAACAACTAGAAGAACGCGGACGTGGCGGAATTGGTAGACGCACCAGATTTAGGTTCTGGCGCCGTAAGGTGTGAGAGTTCAAGTCTCTCCGTCCGCACCATATTTTGATTGTTTTATTAAAAACAATCGTTGGCTACTTAGCTCAGCTGGTTAGAGCACATCACTCATAATGATGGGGTCACAGGTTCAAATCCCGTAGTAGCCACCATACAACTTTTAATTGGTTTACCATTCACCGATTAAAATACGAAATATCTATAACTTGCTTAAGCGAGTTATAGAACGCGGACGTGGCGGAATTGGTAGACGCACCAGATTTAGGTTCTGGCGCCGTAAGGTGTGAGAGTTCAAGTCTCTCCGTCCGCACCATATTTAAAGATGTATTATCTTAGTTTAATCACTAACGTAATCTTCTCTGTTGGGATATCGCCAAGCGGTAAGGCACCGGCTTTTGATGCCGGCATTCCCTGGTTCAAATCCAGGTATCCCAACCACTATTTACATAATTGATACAACCTGATTAGTTATGACAACGTTAGAAAGACTCTCCAATTCGTCTTCTAACTATAAAAAATTTCTACTCTTTGTTTTAATTAACAACTAGAAGAACGCGGACGTGGCGGAATTGGTAGACGCACCAGATTTAGGTTCTGGCGCCGTAAGGTGTGAGAGTTCAAGTCTCTCCGTCCGCACCATATTTAAAGATGTATTATCTTAGTTTAATCACTAA
>NZ_CAWPRC010000152.1:25680-46463 GCF_963890165.1 Aliivibrio sp. SR45-2
TTTAAAGATGTATTATCTTAGTTTAATCACTAACGTAATCTTCTCTGTTGGGATATCGCCAAGCGGTAAGGCACCGGCTTTTGATGCCGGCATTCCCTGGTTCAAATCCAGGTATCCCAACCACTTTAAGAAAGCTCATCATTAATTTGATGGGCTTTTTTTTCGTCTGTACATTCTTCTTAAAGATCGCTCTTTTCCTTGCTTCTGCTTCTAAAGCTAAATCGTATTAATGAACCAATTCAATGGTTTTAACGCAATAAAAAAGGTGACCAAATGATCACCTTACTTTCTGTAGATTCGCTTTTACTCGTCCCTAAGCTCTAGTCCCTAGAATTATTTCTATAAACCCAACGCATATTTCAATGCTTGTGTTTTCAATGCACCAGATGAATCAGCAAGTTTTAAACCGACATTACGTAAAAATTTAATCGGTGGTAAAGCGTTGCTAAATAAGGTGTAAAACAAATCCATACTGCTTTGCATGGCTAAGTTATCTATTTTCCGTTTGGATTGATAAGACAATAAGGCTTTATCAGTCTCAGATCCTTTAGCTTCAATTTCTTCCAACAACACTTTTACGTCTTTAAAACCCAAATTTACGCCCTGTCCTGCTAAAGGATTAATTGTATGAGCCGCATCCCCTAATAAAACACAACGATGATCGACGTATTTTTGAGCGTGTCGACGCGTTAAAGGAAATGAACCTGATTGTTCAACGGTAAATTCTCCCAACTCCTGTGGAAAATACGCTTTAATTTCTTTTTCTAACTGAATAGAACTCATAGAAGAAAGCTGTTTAATACGCGAAGGTGAGTCATACCAAACTAAAGAGCCTTTGTTTCCATGTAGAGGAAGAAATGATCGAGGACCAGAAGGCGTAAACCACTGCCAGGTAATATCTTGTTGAGCTTCAGCGGTCTCTATATTGACCAACATGCAATGCTGACGATAATCCCAAGCAGTGATCCCTATTTTTGCTTTCTGACGAACATAAGAATTAGCACCATCAGCACCGATAACCCATTTTGTTTTAATTTTATCGCCATTTTCCAATGTCAGTTCATTGTGGTCAGTCAGAAATTCAAGCTCAGCAATTTTTGCAGGAGTAATAACGGTTAGGTTTTCATAAGTAGAAAACATTTGCCATAACCCTAATTGAATAAGGCGGTTTTCAACGATAAAGCCCAGTTGTTCCATATCTAAGGCATCAGAATGAAAACGAGTTCGACATTCAGGCTGCTCCCATGTTTCTAAGCGCTTATAAGGGCATACACGCATTTCTTTGATGTATTGCCAAGCACCCAAAGCTTCAAGCAGGTCAACGGAAGATTGAGAAATAGCAGAAACACGAATATCCATTGGTTGGCTATCATCAAAAGAGGCTGGCGCTTTATGCTCAATGACAGCAACTTGATATCCTAATTTCGATAAACCAATGGCAGTAGCGGCTCCCACCATTCCACCACCAACGATCGTATAATCATATTTTTTCATCATCCATAGACCTTATATGAGTCAATAATTTCTCTTATTCTACCGTGATTCACTCTTAATCTAAATCATTCAAATAATACCCTTAAAATATTCAAGGGTGTCTACATCTAGTCATTAAGCGTGGAAAGCAGTACAATACGCGCCCTATCCGTTTTGATTGAGCCTGTCTCTCAAAACTGTACCGAATTCTAGTAATAAAATACGAGTGAAAAAGTTACATGACTAAGAAACTGCTAATTAAAACCTGGGGCTGCCAGATGAACGAATACGATTCATCTAAAATGGCCGATCTTTTAGGTGCCGCAAATGGTTATGAATTAACTGAAGATCCAAAAGAAGCGGATGTTCTGTTATTAAATACCTGTTCAATTCGTGAGAAAGCACAAGAGAAAGTGTTTCACCAATTGGGACGTTGGAAACATTTAAAAGATAAAAAACCAGACTTAGTTATTGGTGTGGGTGGTTGTGTTGCGACTCAAGAAGGTGATCATATTCGTCAACGTGCACCTTACGTTGATGTGATTTTTGGTCCTCAAACGCTTCACCGTTTGCCACAAATGATCAAACAATCGCTTTCTAATGAAAAAACCGTTATGGATATTTCATTCCCAGAGATCGAAAAATTCGATAACCTTCCAGAACCGAAAGCGGATGGCGTATCTGCATTCGTTTCTATCATGGAAGGTTGTTCAAAATACTGTACTTACTGCGTTGTTCCTTATACTCGCGGTGAAGAAGTTAGCCGTCCGTTAGACGATGTGCTATTTGAAATTGCTCAACTTGCTGAACAAGGTGTACGTGAAGTTAATCTATTAGGCCAGAACGTTAATGCGTATCGTGGTCCAATGTACGATGGTGATATCTGTTCATTTGCTGATTTACTACGCATGGTTGCTTCTATTGATGGTATTGACCGTTTACGTTTCACAACGAGTCACCCACTAGAATTTGGTGATGATATTGTTGCTGTTTACGAAGATACACCTGAATTAGTAAGCTTCTTGCATCTACCCGTTCAAAGTGGTTCAGACCGAATCCTAACGATGATGAAACGTCCTCATACTGCTATTGAGTACAAATCAATCATCCGTAAGCTGCGTAAAGCTCGTCCTGATATTTTAATCAGCTCGGATTTCATCGTTGCCTTCCCTGGCGAGTCAGAAAAAGACTTCCAAGACACAATGAAGCTAATTAAAGACGTAGATTTTGATATGAGCTACAGCTTTGTCTTTTCTCCTCGTCCTGGTACACCAGCCGCTGATTATCCGTGTGATATTCCAGAGCAAACGAAAAAAGATCGCCTTGCTGAGCTTCAACAACAGATCAGTTTTCAATCTGCACGCTTCTCTCGTCAGATGTTAAATACAGAGCTACGTGCACTTGTTGAAGGCCCATCAAAAAGAAATCCGATGGAACTACGAGCTCGTACTGAAAATAACCGCGTAGTGAATTTCACAGGCAGTCCAGAACTCATTGGACAATTTGTTGACCTTCATATTACAGAATCATTTACTAACTCTTTACGCGGTACCTTAGTTCGTACCGAAAAAGACATGGGACTACGTGTTGCTGTATCACCTTCTGAGATGATAGAGAAAACTCGCCGTGAAGATGATCTTGGTGTAGGCACTTTTACGCCATAATGTGATCACCTCAGTAAAATCAAACACTAAAAAAGATGATTAAGGTTACTTGATCATCTTTTTTCTTATTTAACCTTGAGAAAACCCCCTTTTTCCCCAATAAATAATAGATAAACCCATAGCCAATATTATGCGAGGCAGCATTGAGCATTAAAACAACCAAATTAGAGTTGACCTTAGAGCCAGCTAATAATAAGCGTTTATCTAATCTTTGTGGTCCATTTGACGACAATATAAAACACCTTGAGCGTCGGCTTGGTGTTGAAGTAAATTATCGAGGAAATCTCTTTACCATTGTCGGTCAACCTCATACGGTTTCCGCTGCTGTTGATATTTTAAGGGATCTTTACGTTAATACTGCGCCAGTTAAAAATCAATATCCCGATATTGAACCTGAGCAAATCCATTTGGCTGTAAAAGAATCTGGCGTATTAGAACAAACCTCTGAAGCGGTAACAACGCTACCTTATGGTAAAGAGATATTCATAAAGACAAAGAAAGGGCTAATTAAACCACGAACAGAAAACCAAGCACAGTATGTAACTAATATCGTGACTCATGATATTACGTTTGGCATTGGTCCTGCCGGCACTGGTAAAACCTATTTAGCGGTTGCTGCGGCTGTCGATGCGCTTGAGCGTCAAGAAGTTCGCCGTATTTTACTGACTCGCCCAGCGGTAGAGGCCGGTGAAAAACTCGGGTTTTTACCTGGCGATCTAAGTCAAAAGGTCGATCCTTACTTACGTCCTCTCTATGATGCTCTGTTTGAAATGCTTGGGTTTGAGCGAGTGGAAAAGCTTATAGAACGTAATGTGATTGAAGTAGCACCACTGGCTTACATGCGTGGTCGAACCCTAAATGATGCCTTTATTATTTTAGATGAAAGCCAAAATACCACAGTAGAACAAATGAAAATGTTCTTAACGCGTATTGGCTTTAACTCTCGAGCCGTTATTACTGGGGATGTTACTCAGATAGATTTACCTCGCGGTGCGAAATCTGGTTTACGTCATGCCGTCGAAGTATTATCAGAAGTTGATGAAATTAGTTTTAATTTCTTTATCGCAGATGATGTAGTTCGCCACCCTGTTGTTGCTCGTATCGTAAATGCCTATGAAAAATGGGAAACAAATGATCAAAAAGAGCGTAAACTAGAAGAACAGCGTCGAAAAGAAGAACGTGATGCACGTTTACTCGATTCTGAAAACAACTAGTACAATAATTTCAGGTGAACCATGAGCATTGAACTCGATCTACAAATTGCATGTGAAAATGAAAAAGACTTGCCTTCAGAAAAAGATTTTATGTCTTGGTTGAATGCAGTGTTGCCTCAGTTTCAGCCACAAGCAGAATTAACGATTCGAATTGTAGATGAAAAAGAAAGTCACGAACTAAACCATCAATATCGTGGTATGGACAAACCAACAAATGTATTGTCATTTCCTTTTGAAGCACCACCAGAAATAGAAATTGATTTACTTGGTGATTTAATCATCTGCCGTCAAGTTGTTGAAAAAGAAGCTGTTGAACAAAACAAGCCTTTATTAGCACATTGGGCGCATATGGTTGTACATGGCAGTCTCCATCTGCTAGGTTATGACCATATCGAAGATGAGGAAGCTGAAGAGATGGAATCACTCGAAACAGAATTAATGCAAGAAATGGGATTTGAAGACCCGTATCTCGCTGAGAAATAATTGTTGGAATAATCCAACAGTTACCTATGTGAGCTATCCACATTGATAGCAACTACTTTTAAAGAAGCCATGAACGACGAAAATTCACAGAATACAGAAGGTCCGAGTAGAAAGTCCTTCTTAGGACGCCTTTCACAACTGTTCCAAGGGGAACCTAAAGATCGCCAAGAGTTGGTGGATGTATTTAGAGACTCTGAGGAAAATGAAGTTATTGACCACGACACCCGAGACATGCTCGAAGGCGTCATGGAAATTTCTGAAATGAGAGTTCGAGACATTATGTTACCGCGCTCCCAGATGGTCACTGTAGAGAAAACGCAAAACCTCGAATCACTGATAGCAACAATCATAGAAGCGTCACACTCACGCTACCCTGTGATCAGTGAAGACAAAGACCATGTTGAAGGAATACTCCTTGCGAAGGACTTATTAAGATACTTAGGTTCAGATTGTGAAGCCTTTGAGATTGAACAAGTTATTCGACCTGCTGTTGTAGTACCAGAAAGCAAACGTGTTGATAAACTTTTAAAAGAGTTTAGAGAAGAACGTTACCACATGGCCATCGTTGTCGATGAGTTTGGTGGGGTTTCTGGTTTAGTTACTATCGAAGATATCCTTGAAGAAATTGTTGGGGATATTGAAGATGAATTTGATGATGAAGAAGAGAAAGACATCCGTCAGTTAAGCAAACACACATTTGCTGTGAAAGCATTAACTGAAATCGATGACTTTAACGACGCTTTCTTAACAAATTTTAGTGACGAAGAGATTGATACCGTTGGCGGCTTAGTATTAACGACCTTTGGGCACTTGCCTGAAAGTGGTGAAACTATCGAAATATCTGGCTTTACGTTTAAAGTCACCGCTGCCGATAACCGTCGCATCATCCAACTTCAAGTGACGATTCCCGAAAAAGAATCAGACAAAAAACACGAAGAAGAGTAACATTCTCAGCCGCTTATTAATAAGCGGCTGAACTTTATCTGGCTTCCAGAGACTAAATAGCTGTTATTTCATTATTTGTTTGAGATCCTTCATGCCCTTTTTAAACCATTATCTTTCTCGCCTTCTTATCGCTGTATTATTTGGTGCCAGTGCAACACTCGCTTTTGCGCCTTATTCTTTATGGCCTTTTGCTTTTATTGCACCACTCGTTTTATTTCTGTTGTTAAATAATCAAACAACCAAACGATCGACATGGATTGGTTTTTTCTGGGGGATAGGTTATTTTGGCAGTGGCATAAATTGGATACATATCAGCATCGATAATTTTGGTGGCATGCCTATCGCTGCAAGTCTTTTTCTAATGACCGGACTTATTAGCTATCTTGCTCTTTATCCGATGTTATTTGCTTTTTTAGCCACTCGCTTTTTCTCTTTGCATTCCTTACATAAATATTTACTCGCTTTCCCTGCTCTTTGGTTAGTGACCGATTGGTTGCGTGGCTGGGTCTTTACCGGCTTTCCATGGCTATGGCTTGGATACAGTCAAATAGATAGCCCTTTCTCTGCCTGGGCTCCAATTTTTGGTGTCGAGGGCATTACCGCCATCATTATCATTTCTGTCGGTGCAATCACTTACGCCTTACTAGAAAAAAAATGGACTTTATTACTTGTTCCTGCAATTTTAGCGGCGGCGTCTTTTGCAATAAAACCATTCGATTGGGTAACACCACAACCTGAGAAAGCCACTAAAGTTGCGTTAATTCAGGGAAATGTTAATCAAGCATTAAAATGGCTACCAAGCGAACGTTGGCCAACCATCATGAAATACATGGATTTAAGTCGTAAAAATTGGGATGCTGATTTAATCGTATGGCCAGAGGCTGCAATTCCAGCGTTAGAAAGTGAGATCCCAAGTTTTCTTCGTAACCTTGATAGCGCTGCCACAATGAACAACAGCACTATAATTACCGGTATTGTAGGTCAAAGCCCGACAGGTAATTTTTATAATAATATAATCTCGTTAGGTAAGAATGGAACAAATGGTTACGATTACCTTGAGCAGCCAAGGTACAGCAAGCATCATTTACTTCCTTTTGGTGAATTTGTGCCTTTTGAAGCATTACTTCGCCCGTTAGCCCCTATTTTTAACTTACCAATGTCTTCTTTTAGCCGTGGTAGTTATATACAGCCAAACATTCAAGCAAGTGGATCTCATTTAGCGCCCGCATTATGCTATGAAATTGTTTATGGTGAACAAGTTAGAGAAAATATTACCGAACAAACTGATTACATTTTAACGCTTTCTAATGACGCTTGGTTTGGCACTTCTATTGGTCCATTACAGCACATGGAAATGGCTCAGATGAGAGCTTTAGAAACAGGAAAACCCGTTATTCGTTCAACCAATAATGGCGTAACCGCGATCACGGATTACCGAGGAAACATTATTAAGCAAATTCCTCAGTTCACAACTGCGGTATTGCGTGGTGAGGTCATTCCAACGACAGGTACAACCCCATATCGCTATTGGGGAACATGGCCTTTGTACTTACTTGTGATGCTGTCTTTACTCATCGCTTGGCGTAAACAAAAATAAAAAGAATGCTTGGCCTGTATGCGTAAACATACGAATACAGGTCATTCAATCTACTAACCTCATTTTCACACTACGGTTTTAACGACAAACGAGTGAATTCGTTATTATCACAATGAGTACAAGATTGAATAATTTGAGCATGATTATACTGCTCTCTATGGCCACATTTTTCACACACCAACACACCTAATCCAACAACCTCCCCTGCTTGATAGACTCCTTGATGTTCTAAATCATCAAACACTTCACGCCATTCAAGTTGTGTTTTATCGGTAATTTCTAATAACCCGTGCCAAATAGAATCCGCAATAAGACGGTAGAACGGTGAATCAGGAAACGTTGTTTTACTCTCTTCATAGTTTTGAGCAAACTCTTTCATATCACGCTTAACGTAATTTGAAATCAATGACATTTCATCTTTGGTCATATCAGAGGCGGCATCAACCACTTCTTCTGATGATTTAGCCCATCGCTGAAATTCTTCTGGGCTTCGTTCCATTACATTCATCACATGCTCAAAGATGGTGTTATAACCCTTTTTTTGCTTAGACATAAGTCACCTCCACGAAATCACTATTATTAATATAGCTTAGAGTTAGTTAAACGACATCAGGTCGCTTGAGTATAAGCGCTCCATTCGTTATTCTATGCCGATCAAGTATTATCTGATCAAACCGATCTCACAAATTTTGTGATCCACTGACATAACTGGGTAAATCGATGCAAGAACAATATAATCCACAGGATCTTGAACAAAAGATCCAAAAACATTGGGACGACAGCAAAACATTTGTTGTCACTGAAGACGCAAACAAAGAAAAATTCTATTGCCTCTCAATGTTCCCATACCCAAGTGGTCGTCTACACATGGGTCACGTTCGTAACTACACCATTGGTGATGTGGTTTCTCGCTATCAGCGCCTGCAAGGCAAAAACGTAATGCAACCTATCGGTTGGGATGCGTTTGGTCTTCCGGCTGAGAATGCGGCTGTTAAAAATAAAACAGCACCAGCGCCTTGGACTTACGAAAACATCGAATACATGAAAAACCAGCTTAAACTATTAGGCTTTGGTTATGATTGGAGTCGTGAATTCGCAACGTGTACGCCAGAGTACTACCGTTGGGAACAAGAGTTCTTCACAAAATTGTACAACAAAGGCTTAGTTTACAAGAAAACCTCTTCTGTAAACTGGTGCCCAAATGACCAAACAGTTCTAGCAAACGAACAAGTTGAAGACGGTTGTTGTTGGCGTTGTGATACCCCTGTTGAACAAAAGAAAATCCCACAGTGGTTCATTAAAATCACCGAGTACGCGCAAGAACTTCTTGATGATCTAGATACCCTTGATGGTTGGCCTGACATGGTAAAAACCATGCAACGTAACTGGATCGGCCGCTCAGAAGGCGTAGAATTATCTTTTGCTGTTAACGGCGAAGAAGCACCTTTAGAAGTGTATACCACCCGTCCTGATACGCTAATGGGTGTTACATACGTTGGTATCGCTGCAGGTCACCCTCTTGCAGAACAAGCCGCTGCAAAAAATCCAGAATTGTTTGCTTTCACTGAAGAATGCCGTAATACCAAAGTTGCAGAAGCAGAACTAGCAACGATGGAAAAGAAAGGTATGGATACAGGCTTACGTGCTATCCACCCCCTTAATGGTCGTGAAGTGCCAATTTATGTCGCAAACTTCGTATTAATGGATTACGGCACTGGGGCTGTAATGGCGGTTCCTGCTCACGATCAACGTGACTACGAATTTGCAACTAAATACGGTCTAGATATCATCCCTGTAATCAAGCCAGAAGATGGCTCTGATGTTGATGTATCTGACGTTGCTTACACAGAAAAAGGCGTTCTTTTTGATTCTGGTGAATTCGACGGTCTTGCTTTCCAAGACGCATTCGATGCGATTGCTGCGAAACTAGAAGCAGAAGGTAAAGGCAAGAAAACGGTAAACTTCCGTCTACGTGACTGGGGTGTTTCTCGCCAACGTTACTGGGGTGCCCCAATCCCAATGGTAACCACTGAAGACGGTGAAGTTCACCCAGTACCTGCGGATCAACTGCCCGTAATTCTTCCTGAAGATGTGGTAATGGATGGCGTAACTAGCCCAATCAAAGCTGATAAAGAATGGGCAAAAACAACATTCAACGGCGAACCAGCACTGCGTGAAACAGATACCTTTGATACCTTCATGGAATCATCTTGGTACTACGCACGTTACTGTTCTCCACAAGCTGACGATATTCTAGACCCAGAAAAAGCAAACTACTGGTTACCAGTAGACCAATACGTTGGTGGTATTGAACACGCTTGTATGCACCTATTGTACTCACGTTTCTTCCACAAGCTTTTACGTGATGCTGGTTATGTCACGTCAAACGAACCATTCAAGCAACTTTTATGTCAAGGTATGGTGCTTTCTGATGCATTCCACCACACCAATGAAAAAGGCACAAAAGAGTGGATCGCACCAACAGACGTTACCATTGAACGTGATGCTAAAGGTAGAATCGAAAAAGCCATTGATGATCAAGGCCGTGAAGTTCAACACTCAGGCATGATCAAAATGTCTAAGTCTAAAAACAACGGTATTGACCCACAAGAGATGGTTGATAAATTTGGCGCCGATACAGTTCGTCTATTCATGATGTTTGCAGCACCTGCAGATATGACACTAGAATGGCAAGAATCTGGCGTTGAAGGTGCAAGTCGCTTCCTAAAACGTGTGTGGAAATTAGTACACGAGCACACAATAAAAGGCGCAACTGAAGCATTAGATATTACTGCTCTTTCTGGTGACCAAAAAGCATTACGCCGTGATGTTCATAAAACAATTGCTAAAGTAAGTGATGATATTGGCCGTCGTCAAACATTCAACACTGCTATTGCTGCAATCATGGAATTAATGAACAAGCTAAACAAAGCACCTCAAGGATCAGCACAAGATCGCGCTCTTCTTGATGAAGCATTGAAAGCCGTTGTTGTTATGCTTTACCCAATGACTCCACACGCAAGTTTTGCGATGTGGGAAGCATTAGGTGAATCAAACATTGATACGGCAGCATGGCCAACATTCGATGAGAAAGCACTGATTGAAGATGAAAAAACAATCGTTGTTATGATTAACGGAAAATTACGTGCAAAATTAATTGTTGCTGCTGATGCAACAGAAGAACAAGTGAAAGAGCTTGGTCTTAACGATGAAAATGCACTTAAATTCCTAGATGGCCTAACTATACGTAAAGTTATCTATGTTCCAGGTAAACTTTTAAACATCGTAGCTAACTGATCATAAAGTTAAACTATAATAAAAAATGAAATGGAACTATTTTATCCATTTCATTTCTATAAAGCATAAGCAGTCTATCTGCTTATGCTTATTTAAGCGCTTTAATTATCATTGCTTACTATGAGCCAAATTATTAAACACGTTTAAATAAGCATTTTTATCACCATTTGAGGGAGTTCTCGGTGAAACGACTTTTATCTCTATTTTCAATCCGCGCAGTCATCATTATTGCTCTTTCTATTATGACCTCAGCTTGCGGTTTCCAGTTACGTGGTAGCTATTTACTTCCAGAAGAAGTTCATGAAGTATCATTAACGAGTTTTGACCAATACAGTAATTTAACCCGTGATGTTCAAAAACAACTGAGAATGAATGGGGTTAAACAAGTTGCACCGACAACGGTAACGCCTACGCTCAACCTGATCAGCGAAACAACAAGTGAGCGTACGCTTTCGCTTTATCAAAATAGCCGTGCGGCAGAAAAAGAGCTGACTTATACGGTTCAATACAGTGTTCTTATTCCTGGCCATGATTTAAAAACCTATACCACCACCGTAAATCGTAACTATCTTGATAACCCATTAACTGCATTAGCCAAATCAGTTGAACGAGACATGATTGAAGATGAAATGCGAACTCAAGCCGCAGAACAAATTCTACGTCAAATGGCGCGTTTAAAAGCAGATGGCGAATTATTAGATGATACCGACGTTATTAGCAACAAAGACAAAACAGAAACTAAAGTAACAACAAAAGAGATGACTCAAAATATGGCTACCTCTACAGATAATAAAAAATAATCATGCGAGTATTCCCTGAACAGCTAGTACAAAACTTAGAACGTGGTTTACGTCAAAATTACTTATTATTTGGTAATGAACCACTTCTAAAACAAGAATGCCTCGATCAAATCCGTAAGCACAGTTTTCAACAGGGTTTTGAAGAAAAGCATCAATTTACGTTAGACAAGCAGTTGGACTGGAACCTGGTCTTCGATTGCACTCAAGCATTAAGTCTATTTTCATCAAGACAAATTATCGAATTAACCGTTCCAGATACAGGTTTAACTGCGGCTCACACCAGTAAAATAAAAGAACTCGTCCCTATGTTACACGACGATATTTTGTTGATATTTCAAGGCCCAAGAGTCAATAAAAGCCAAGAAAATACCCAATGGTTTAAAGCATTAACACAACAAGGGTTATTTATTCCTTGTAACACCCCTGATAACCAACAATTACCTCGTTTTATTCAGCAACGTTGTAAATTATTAAAATTAAAACCTGACGCAGAAGCCGTACAAATGCTAGCGCAATGGCATGAAGGTAACCTACTTGCACTTGCTCAAAGTTTAGACAAACTGTCTTTATTATACCCAGATGGGTTGCTAACTCTTATTAGAATAGAAGAAGCATTAAACCGTAATAATCACTTCACACCTTTCCAGTTAATGGATGCTTTATTATTTGGTCAAGCAAAGCGTGCACAACGAATCCTTCGTCAATTAGAAGGTGAAAGTGTTGAAGTGGTAATTCTCTTACGTACGATCCAAAAAGAAGTGTTCTTATTGCTCTCATTTCAACAAGCAATCAGCCAAGGTGAAGCAATGTTTACTGTTTTTGATCGTTATAAAGTATGGCAAAACCGTCGTTCATTGTATCAAGCAGCATTGCAACGCTTATCAATGACACAAATTCAAGCATTAATAAAATCATTAGCTCAGCTTGAAGTTGCCGTTAAAACCGATTTTAATACCAACTGTTGGCCACAACTTAGCCAGTTAAGCTTAGATATCTGTAATATTTACATTTCAGTGACACCTCCACCATCTCATTCATAGACGTTCACTGATATACTTCCTTATAAATAATCGATCCTAGGTGATACTTTGCAAGATAAAGAACTGCACGACTTTCTATTCAATCATGTTGATGACATGAAAGCTGAAAATATTACAACAGTTGATGTACGTGATAA
The DNA here is from genome assembly GCF_963890165.1 of Aliivibrio sp. SR45-2. Classification (NCBI taxonomy): domain Bacteria; kingdom Pseudomonadati; phylum Pseudomonadota; class Gammaproteobacteria; order Vibrionales; family Vibrionaceae; genus Aliivibrio; species Aliivibrio sp. SR45-2. The sequence continues at coordinate 38,331 of NZ_CAWPRC010000152.1, forward strand.
ATCAAGCATTACAGACTTTATGATTGTATGTACAGGTACATCGAAACGCCACGTCAGCTCAATTGCTTCAAATGTATCGGACAAAGCAAGAGAGGCTGGACTGATCCCTTATGGCGTTGATGGAGAAGCCGAAGGTGAATGGGTTGTTGTCGATATGGGTGATGTAATGATCCATATTTTACAAGCTGAGCACCGTGAGCTATACCAACTTGAAAAACTGTGGAGCTAATCCATGAAACTTCAATTAATTGCTGTTGGCACTAAAATGCCTAAATGGGTAGAAGAAGGTTATAAAGAATATAGCCGTCGCTTCCCAAAAGACATGCCTCTTGAACTGATAGAGATCACCGCAGGTAAACGCGGTAAAAATGCAGATATAGCACGAATTCTTCAAAAAGAAGGAGAGGCAATGCTTGCTGCCGTTCCTAAAGGAAACCGCATTGTCACGTTAGACATCCCAGGTAAACCTTGGAATACAGAACAACTGGCAGAACAATTAGAAGTCTGGAAATTAGATGCTCGCGATGTATCAATTCTTATTGGTGGTCCTGAAGGTTTATCTCCCGCTTGTAAAGCCGCAGCAGAGCAAAGTTGGTCTTTGTCACCATTAACGCTTCCTCATCCTCTTGTTCGTGTAGTTATGGCTGAAAGCCTGTACCGAGCATGGAGTATTACGGCCAACCACCCTTACCACAGAGAATAAGAGTTGTTTAAGCGCAGACGCACACAGATACGTGACTATCATGCAGAATCGAGATTATTTGTTTCTAGAGCAATAGTCTCTTTTATCGGGATATTGGTTCTCATTAGCCTCTTATTGACTAATTTATACAATATCCAGATCAATGAGTTTCAAGATTATAAAACACGTTCAAACGATAACCGCATAAAAATCGTACCTATCGCCCCAAATCGGGGCCTTATTTATGATCGTAATCGTATGCCACTCGCGGAAAACCGTCCTGTTTTTAATTTAGAAATCACACCAGATAAAGTGAAAGATCTGTCTGCGCTATTTACTGAATTACAAACTATCCTGCCTATTTCGCAAGATAATATTGATGACTTCACAAAAGAGCGTCGTCGTACTCGTCGTTTTAAATCCATACCAATTCTGTCTCAATTAACCCAAGAACAAGTGGCCATTTTCTCAGTAAACCAACACAAATTTTCTGGTGTAGAAATAAAGGCTTATCTAAAACGCTTCTATCCTTATGGAAAAACGTTTACGCATGTACTGGGCTATGTTGCAAAAATTAATGATAAAGATTTAGCTCGATTAGCTAGAGAAGAAAAAGATGCCAATTATCAAGCTACCCGAGATATCGGTAAGCTAGGTATTGAACGCTACTACGAAGATACTCTTCATGGTACGGCGGGTTATCAAGAAGTCGAAGTTAACAGTCGCGGTCGCGTAGTACGTACATTAAAATACGTACCACCAATCCCAGGCAAAGACATTGTTTTAAATCTTGATATTGAAATTCAACAATTTGTGGCTAAACAATTAGACGGCCGTCGTGGTGCTGCAATTGTATTAGAACCAAACACAAGTGCCGTATTAGCGATGGTATCAAGCCCTAGCTATGATCCAAATTTATTTGTACATGGCATTTCCAGTAAAAACTATAACGCATTATTGAATAATCCAGATCGCCCATTAGTTAACCGAGCGACGCTGGGTATCTATCCACCAGCGTCTACGGTAAAACCTTTTATTGCCGTCTCTGCATTAGAAGAGAAGATAGTTACTCCGCTCACCACCCGCAATGATCCGGGCTACTGGCGTATTCCTAACTCAAAAACCAGACCATTCCGAGATTGGAAACGTTGGGGTCATGGAACCGTAAATTTAAAACAAGCAATAGAAGAGTCTGTTGATACTTTCTTCTACCAAATCTCTTTTGATATGGGAATTGACCGCTTATCAGCATGGATGATGAAATTTGGTTTTGGTGATTATACCGGCATCGATATCCATGAAGAAAGCAAAGCAAATATGCCAACTCGAGATTGGAAAGTCGCTCGTTTCCGTACACCTTGGTATCAAGGTGATACGATTCCAGTAGGTATTGGACAAGGTTATTGGACTGCAACACCGATGCAAATAGCTAAGGCGACTTCTGTGCTCGTGAATCGCGGTAAAGTTCAAGCACCTCACTTATTAAAAACAATAATTGATGGTAGCGTTGAAACCCCGTTTGAACCAGAACCGTACCCTCCAATAGAAGGGATTAGAGACAGTTATTGGCAGCTCGCCATTGATGGCATGATCTTAGTGAATAATGGTGCCAAAGGTACAGCCAGACGTGTTTTTGCTGGTACTCCTTATGTTAGTGCAGGTAAATCAGGCTCATCTCAAGTCTTTGGTTTAAATGGCCAAGAATATAACGCTGATGAGATTGCGGAACGTTTACGTGACCATGCTTTGTTTACGGGCTTTGCTCCAGCAAAAGATCCAAAAGTCATCATCTCGCTCGTTCTTGAAAATGGCGGCGGCGGTTCTAGCCAAGGCGGCCCAATTGCACGAAGTGTATTTGACCATATGTTATTACCAGCAACAGGAGAGGTGAGCAATAAATAATGAGAGTTGATATCGCATCAGGAAAAAATCGTGACTTTTTCCATCGAATTCATATAGATTTGCCCTTACTGCTTGGCATCTTACTATTAATGGCTTGTGCTCTTGTCATTATGTACAGTGCCAGTGGGCAAAGCTTATTGATGATGGATAAGCAAGCAATGCGAATGTTACTCTCCTTAGGTGTTATGGCTTTACTTGCCCAAATACCACCAAGAACTTATGAGGTCGCGGCACCTTATCTTTTTGCTATTGGTGTAATCTTATTATTAGGGGTTTTATTCTTTGGTGAATCCTCTAAAGGCGCTCAACGTTGGTTAAACTTAGGATTTGTTCGTTTTCAACCTTCGGAATTAATTAAGCTCGCCGTTCCCTTAATGATTGCCAGATATATAGGTAATAAACCTCTTCCTCCAACGGTTCGCACCTTGTTTATTGCATTATTGATGGTATTTGTTCCTACCATTATGATCGCCAAACAGCCCGATTTAGGTACTTCTATCTTAATCGCAGCTTCAGGTGTTTTTGTTATCTTTCTAGCGGGCATTAGTTGGAAAATAATTACTGCCGCCGCCATTGCGGTTGGGGGGTTCATTCCTATCCTATGGTTCTTTTTGATGCGGCCTTACCAAAAAGTAAGGGTTGAGACATTATTTAACCCAGAATCTGACCCTTTAGGCGCTGGCTATCACATTATCCAATCTAAAATTGCTATCGGTTCAGGAGGGTTATTCGGCAAAGGGTGGTTGCATGGTACCCAGTCTCAACTCGAATTTATTCCTGAGCGCCATACTGATTTCATTTTTGCCGTTATCGCAGAAGAATGGGGACTCATTGGAGTCATGGTATTGCTCACGATCTATTTATTCATTATTGGTCGAGGATTATTCTTAGCAAGCCAAGCTCAAACCGCTTTTGGGCGAATGATGGGTGGCAGTGTCGTTTTAAGCTTTTTTGTTTATATTTTTGTAAACATAGGCATGGTTAGTGGTATTTTGCCCGTCGTTGGCGTTCCTCTTCCCCTCGTTAGTTATGGCGGTACATCAATGGTAACGTTGATGGCAGGATTTGGCATTTTAATGTCAATACACACACATAAAAAAATACACTCAAAGGCAAACTAACTCATGCGTATTCTTCTACTGGTTATTTCTCTTATTTTGGTTGGTTGTGCTTCTGAACCACCAGTAAAAAATACAGATGAGCCTAATGCAGGGCGTTATCAAATAGATAATGATATTGCCCCAAATACCCCAATTTCGGTGGAACATATAGAAGATGCCCATCCTCGTTATGAACCTAAAAGCTTATACGGCAACAAAGACTACACGTTATTAGGTAAAGACTATCCTATTGTTCGAGATCCTAAAGGATTTAAGCAAGAAGGGAAAAGCTCTTGGTACGGCAATAAATTTCATGGTCATAAAACCTCTAATGGTGAGATTTATGATATGTATTCAATGAGTGCTGCACACAAAACACTTCCGATACCAAGCTATGTAAAAGTCATCAATAAAGACAATGGAAAAACAGCCATTGTTCGAGTAAATGATCGTGGTCCTTTCCATGAAGGACGCATAATAGATTTAAGCTTTGCTGCTGCCACAAAATTAGATGTGATAAAAACGGGAACAGCTAACGTAAAAATTGAATATATTTCTATCGATAAACCAACGAATGCTCAGGAATGGCACGCGATCGATCCTAATCAATATTATATTCAAATGGTGGCAGTAAAAAGTGAACAAAGTGCTAATTCAATAGCAAAAAAGCTACAAACACAATTTAATTCACCAACACATATTGTGAAATCAAAATCGATTTATCGCGTTCGTCTGGGTCCGTTTATTGACAGAGATATTGCCGATAAAACATTGCTCGATGCAAAAAATGGACAATACACCTCAGCGTTTATCATCCAAGAAGCAAAGAAATAAACACCTAATTGGTTCATATTATCAACAGAAATGTCAATATTAGGTAAAGATTGTAACTAAATCGCCTGAAGCCGTAATAAATGCAATTTTATATGAACTAATTATTAGCCGTATTGTCTTTAGAATACAATAAGATATATCCATATTAAAAATGAAGCCGATGAATTTTTATTACCTTTCTTTCTCATAGAAAATCAGTTATTTAATTACACATCTGGTTATGATATTCAAATCTGCTATTATGTACGCAGTTTCACTACCTCAAAGTGCAAAGTTATTATTATGAAAAATTCAGCTAAACAGTTAAAACGAATCATCTTATCGAGCTTTATTTTAGGCTCCACCGTTGCTGTAGCTGCTCCTGCAGTTATTCCAAATGCACCACAAATAGCTGCAAAAGGCTACGTACTAATGGATTATCACTCAGGCAAAGTTCTGGCTGAAAAAGACATGAATGTTCGTATGAATCCTGCAAGCTTAACCAAAATGATGACAAGCTATGTTATCGGTCAAGAGATTGCGAGTGGTAATATTTCAATGGATGACGATGTTGTCATCAGTAAGAACGCATGGGCGAAAAACTTCCCAGGTTCTTCTAAAATGTTTATTGAAGTCGGTAGCGTTGTTAAAGTTCGCGATTTAAACCAAGGCATTATCGTTCAATCTGGTAATGATGCTTGTGTGGCAATGGCTGAACATGTTGCTGGTTCAGAAGACGCTTTTGTTGACCTAATGAATGCATGGTCTAAAACATTAAATCTTCAAAACACACACTTTGCAAACGTTCATGGTTTAGATCGTGACGACCTATATTCAACACCTTATGACATGGCATTAATTGGCCAAGCATTGATCCGTGATGTACCCGAAGAATATCGCGTATACTCTGAAAAATCATACACTTATAACGGTATCACACAATATAACCGTAATGGCCTATTGTGGGATAAAAGCATGAATGTAGATGGCATCAAAACAGGTCATACTGACGGTGCAGGTTACAATCTAGTAAGCTCAGCAACCGAAGGTAAAATGCGTTTAGTTGCTGTAGTAATGGGAACTAAATCAGGTAATGCTCGTAAAGCAGAAAGCAAAAAATTACTGAATTATGGTTTCCGTTTCTTCGAAACAGTTTCTCCACACAAAGCAAATGAAACTTTCGTAACAGAGAAAGTATGGATGGGTAGCACGGATGAAGTCGCGCTTGGCGTTGCTGAAGACACTTATGTTACCTTACCTCGCGGTCAAGCAAAGAAAATGACAGCAAGCTTTGTTCTAGAAAAAACATTGAAAGCACCAATATCTAAAGGTGATGTCGTTGGTAAACTTTTCTATCAAATTGATGGTGAAGATATTGCTGAGTATCCTCTACTTGCTTTAAATAATGTTGACGAGGGTGGTATTTTCAGTCGTCTTATTGATTACATTGTTTTGACATTTAAAGGTTGGTTAAGCTAAACGCTGACTAACTAATTGATTAAGGCGGCTTAGGTCGCCTTTTTTATACCTGATTTTTAGTGATGTAAACTCGATGACTTATAACTCTTGTTATCTGACTTAGGTCACAGTAAAATTGCTTTCTAATATTTATCCACTCTCGATTGGAGACGGTTATGCAAGAGCAACCAAAGCTAAAAGATCTTCTTGAATTCCCATGTAAATTTACCTATAAAGCCGTTGGCCTTGCTCATGAAGACCTTCCTGTCCTTGTACTTGAAGTTATTCAACGTCATGCTCCAGGTGATTACACGCCACACGTAAAAGCAAGCGGCAAAGGTAACTACAACTCTGTATCTGTAAGTATTACGGCGACATCGATTGAACAAGTAGAAATACTGTATAAAGAACTTGCTGACATCGAAATGGTTCGTATGGTTCTTTAATATATTTGGTAGGTAATAAGCGTACTATTTAGTAGAAAATATTACCTGCCATTTTTAAATTTTGATATACCCCTACATTTCTTATCTATTCCTTCCTTTCTATCCTTGCTATCATTAGCCAAATTTTCAAATCAAGTGTGATCCTATTGAACAAGCGTCTAGTAGTTAAAAACCTTGGCCGACAAGATTATGAGCCGGTATGGAAAGCGATGCATACCTTTACTGACGAACGCGATGAAAACTCGTGTGATGAAGTATGGTTAGTTGAGCACAATCCAGTATTCACTCAAGGACAAGCAGGTAAAGAAGAACATGTTCTGGCTGCTGGAGATATCCCTGTCGTAAAAAGTGATCGTGGCGGGCAAGTAACCTACCATGGACCAGGTCAACTCGTCGCTTATGTTTTGATTAACTTACGCAGAAAGAAAATAGGTGTCCGTGAATTAGTCACACACATTGAAAACACCGTAATCAACACATTAAGTCAGTTTACTATTGAATCAGCAGCAAGACCTGATGCTCCGGGTGTGTATGTTGATAATAAAAAGATATGTTCTCTTGGTTTGCGTATCCGCAAAGGATGTTCATTCCACGGACTGGCACTAAACGTAAACATGGATTTATCTCCTTTCCTAAGAATTAACCCTTGTGGTTATGCTGGAATGGAAATGATACAACTGCACGATTTAATTAAAGAAAATGATACGGTAGAGAACAAAGCAGAACACGTTGAAGATGTTCACCCTTTACTTATTAAAGAATTAACAACATTACTTGATTACACTGATATTGAGTACATAACGGAAAGCAGCCATCATGAGTAAGCCAATTCAAATGGAAAAAGGCGTTAAATACCGCGATGCCGATAAAATGGCATTAATTCCAGTTAAAAACATGCCAACAGAGAAAAAAGAAGTATTACGTAAGCCTGAGTGGATGAAGATCAAACCTCCATCAAGCAGTAAGCGTATTGATGAAATTAAATCAGCAATGCGTAAAAATAATCTTCACTCTGTATGTGAAGAAGCATCTTGCCCTAACTTAGCAGAATGCTTTAACCATGGTACGGCAACCTTCATGATCTTAGGTGCAATTTGTACCCGTCGCTGCCCTTTCTGTGATGTTGCTCATGGACGCCCAATCACTCCTGAAGCTGAAGAGCCGAAGAAACTGGCAAAAACGATTAAAGATATGAAACTGAAATATGTGGTAATCACATCAGTCGACCGTGATGATTTACGTGATGGCGGAGCACAACATTTTGCGGATTGTAATCGTGAAATTCGTGAATTAAACCCTGAGATCCGTATTGAAACGCTAGTTCCTGATTTTCGTGGTCGTATGGATCGCGCATTAGATGCGATGCATAGCAACCCACCAGATGTATTCAACCACAATTTAGAGACCGCTCCACGCCTATACCGTAAGGTTCGCCCTGGCGCAAATTACCAGTGGTCACTTGACCTATTGAAGAAATTCAAAGAACAACACCCAACAGTACCAACCAAATCTGGTGTGATGATGGGTCTAGGCGAAACAAAAGAAGAAATAGTAGAAGTACTAAAAGACTTACGTGCTCACGGTGTAACGATGTTAACACTGGGTCAGTATTTAGCACCAAGTCGCCATCACCTACCCGTTGAGCGTTACGTTCCACCTGCAGAGTTTGATGAATTAAAAGTGATTGCTCTTGAACTTGGATTTACCCATGCTGCTTGTGGTCCATTTGTTC
>NZ_CAWPRC010000153.1:0-45359 GCF_963890165.1 Aliivibrio sp. SR45-2
AGGATTCAGGATTCAGGATTCAGGAAATGATGAGAGGTTGATATGAACGTATCAACCTCTTTTTTGTCTATAAAATAGAGTCATCTATAATAAACACACACCTAAAACAAAAGTCAGGTACCTTTTTATGAAAATCCTTATTTCCTCATTACTTTTGCTTTTCTCGTTCCATTCTTTTGCCGCACCAAAATCTGAGTTGTGGGACTATTGGAATATTAGTAACGAAAACAACCCAACGACAATTTCACACCAATACTGGCAACAAACACTCGACAAATACGTCGTGGCTGAAGGGGAGTACACACTTTTTGATTACGCCAATGTAACCGACGCCGATGAACGAACACTAAACAGTTATTTACGTCAAATGCGCCGTATTGATCCAAGAGAATATAAAAAAGCAGAACAATATGCGTATTGGGTGAATCTGTATAACGCCATCACCGTAAAAATTATTTTGGATAACTACCCAATTAAGTCAATAACTAAACTCGGAGGATTATTTAGCTTTGGTCCTTGGGATGAAAACGTGGTTACCGTTGCAGGTAAAACCCTAACCTTAAACGACATTGAGCATCGAATTCTTCGTCCTATTTGGAATGATCCTAGAACTCACTACGCCGTAAATTGCGCCAGCTTTGGCTGCCCTAATTTACAACAAAAAGCCTTTACCTCTAGAAACCGTGATCGTTTATTGGATAAAGCCGCAACCGAATTTATTAACAGTAAAAAAGGTCTTTATATTGGGACAGGAAAAGTGCAGCTCTCTTCTATTTATGACTGGTTTAGTGTCGATTTTGGAACCCAAGCAGAACTATTTAAACACTTAAAAAAATATCGCCCAGAATTAGAACCATTCAAAGGCGATATCAGTTATGACTACGATTGGAAGCTTAATAAACAATAATAGTGTAAATTAAAAGAAAGGGGTTATTTAATCCCTTTTGCTTTCTTAATTAAATCGTAGGCACCTTGGATTTCTTGTGCTTTTTCTTTTGCCATGTTCATCATTTCAGGTGGTAAACCTTTAGCCACTAACTTATCTGGGTGATGTTCATTCATTAATTTACGATGCGCACGTTTAATCGCTTTAGCATCAGCATCTTCACTAACCCCTAATAAATTATAAGCGTCCTTCAACTGATTCGCAGAACTTGCTTTTTGCCACTGCCCATTGCTTTGATGTGACCCACTCTGCTGACCAGAAAAACCACCGCCTTGTTGAAAACGAAAAGCGGCCTCTTGCATTTTTAAACGTTTTTCAAGTTGCGCGGCACTGAAACCAAGCTCTTCTGCAACAATGTGTAAAATATCTCTTTCACTCGGATGAATATCGCCATCCGCAAGAGCCGATGCAATTTGTAATTCCAAAAAGAACTGCAATAAATCATAACGACCACCCGTAATAGAACGGATTTTTTGTAATGTTTCTCTTAATGGAAAATTGTTTTCTTTGCCTTCAATGAACGCTTCTTGTGCTTCTTTCTTTTGAGCAGTACTTAAGTTCATACGCTCCATCATCATAGAAGCGAGCTGGATTTCTTGTGCTGTTACTTGCCCTTTTGCTTTAGCAACGTGCCCCATAACAGCAAAAGCAGCATGAAAAAACTCTGCTTGTTTCTCTGTTTGTGATGCTCCACCCGTTTGGAATGTAAAACCACTGTTTGCCATTCGTTTTGCTTTATCAAATTGATGGCCAATGAACACCCCTAAAGCAGCACCAAAGAAGCCGCCAAATAAGAATCCAAAAAAACCACCTAATATTTTGCCAAATATTTGCATTTTATATTCCAATTAATGAATTATTCTATTTTTACTCTGTCACACAATGAGCAAATGCAACCGCTTACTTTACAACCTATAATAGATGATATCGACATCTTAAGGTGGTTTGGGCATAGCTTTTGCTTTATTATAAAGGATTATCTCTATCTAGTATCTTTGAGTATATCAGCGGATTAATATAACAAACAGGAACGTCTAACTCGATGTCTTTTACCTCTCGCAGCTTACTTGCTTCATTTACTGGATGCCTTCTTTATGGATCCCCTGCCATTGCTGATGATGCAGGCCAATCCATACCTCCAGAAAACAATATTATTTTCCCTTTGAAAACTGATGCAGTGAATTCTTGTCAAGTCCCTGTAAAGATGTCAAAAGAGGAAGAAGATCAACAGCCTGTATTAATTCAAGCAGACAGTGTTGAAGCTCATAATAACTCAAAAGCCACCTATAAAGGTAATGTGCATGTCATAAAAGGACGCCAAGAAATAAAAGCGGACAATATTACATTGCACCAACAAGAAAACATCGCCATAGCCGAAGGTAATGTTGATTACTCAAGCATGGACATGAGATCAAAGTCAGATAAAGTCACAACGGATTTAAACACCGAAGACACCACGATGATCAATACATCATATAAAATGTCTTGTCAGCCTATTCGTGGTACTGCTAGCCGTGTATTAAAAACAGGGCAAGCTATTTATCAATTAGAAGATGCCTCATTTACTACCTGTCCTGCCGGTGATAAAAGTTGGCGCTTTAAAGCCAGTGATATCGAATTAGATCAATCTGATGAATGGGCAACATTCTACAATGCTCGCTTTGAAATTCTTGATGTGCCTATTTTATATCTTCCATATATAACCGTGCCCGTCGGTGATACCCGTAAAACAGGGGTGTTAATTCCAAGTGCAGGTTTAGACAGTAAAAATGGATTTGAATTATCCGTTCCAATCTATTGGAATATTGCCCCAAACTACGATGCAACAACCACCATTAATTACATGGAAAAACGTGGTACCCAATTAGAAGGGAATTTCCGTTATTTAACCGATTTTGGTTCTGGCGAAATCGATGCAGAATACCTCGGCGATGATGCGAAATACAAAGAAAAAGGCGCTCGTTGGGGAGCAAGCTGGAATCACTCAGGCATTTATAAACAAAACTGGAAATTTGAAGTTGAATACTCACAAGTCAGTGATATTACTTATTTCCAAGATTTAAACTCTAGCATTGGTACGCGTGACGAAGGTCAATTGCAGCAATCTGGTGAGGTCTCTTACCGAACTCAAGATTGGGATTTAACGATGCGTGTTCGTGATTTCCAAGTCCTTGTCGACAATAGTTATCCATACCGCTTGATGCCGCAAATGGAATTTAACTATTACGCACCTCAGTTTTATAATGAATTCGATTTCAATTTAAATAGCCATATAAGTAAATTTGAGACTGATGATCCAACAAAGCCGTCAGCCACTCGTGTTCACATGGAACCTAAATTAAGCTTACCATTAAGTGGGACTTGGTGGTCATTAACACCTGAAACGAGCTTACTTTATACTTATTACACCCAAGAATTTGACGCAACAAAAGATCCGTCACTATCTGATTTAGCGGCAGAAACTGACCGAACTATTCCAGAAGTCCGTATCAATGGTGCTATCTATTTAGACAGCACGCATAAATTCTTAGGTGAATACTTACAAACATTAGAACCGAAAATACAGTATTTATATGTACCAGAAGTCGATCAAAGTGATATTTATGGTGGTACCGGTGAAGGTGGTTACGACAGTAGTAAACTTCAGTTAGATTACTATGGTTTATTTAGAGATCGCCAATACAGTGGTGTTGATTATATTGCGGCAGCAAATCAATTCAGTATTGGGGCAACGTCTCGTTTTTATGATGATGCTTACAAAGAGCGAATGAACATCTCATTTGGTCAAATCCTATACATGAATGGATCTGGCACTTCAAATGAAGGCGATGATAAAAATTCATCGGCATGGGCGATAGAAAGTGATTTCAACTACGATGATTATCTTTTCTACCATGGTGGTATTCAATACGACTCTAATGTGGACGAGCTACAGGTTGCAAACAGCACCATAGAATACCGACACAGCAATGGTTATGTTCAGCTTAACTATCGTTATGTAAGTAAAAACTACATCGAAAGTAACGTAAACTTTCAAGATGACCTAGATAAAATAACTCAACATGGCATTTACCAAGCAGGGTTCTTAACGCAGTACAACATCAGTAATAGCTGGCAGCTCCAAGCACAATATTTTCATGATACAAAAGAAGACTACATGCTTGAAGCTCTCGTCGGTGCAACTTACCTAAGTGACTGTTGGTCATTTGGTTTAACTTATAGTGATCAGTTAATTGCACCAGAAACCTCCGGTTCTATTGGTAGTTATGAACCAGAATATGAAAGTAACTTAATGCTTTCTATTGCGATTCGAGGTTTAGGCACCAATACGGGTATTACATCAGGCACAGCAACCAATGCGTTAGGCTATGGTCGCCCATTCTATTTAAATAATTAATTATAGGGACACGAGTTAACGCTAACGGATATCGCTATCGTTAACTCTCTATACACTCTTGGATGACACTATGAAAAACTGGAAAATTCCATTTATTAGCAGTTTATTACTAATACTGACAATAAATGTACATGCCGCTCCCGTAGAGCTTGACCGCGTTATTGCCATTGTAGATGAAGGCGTTGTATTACAAAGTGATATTGAAACTTCATTAAAAACAGTAAAAATCAATGCTCAAGAAAAAGGACAACCGTTACCTGAAGAAAGCGTGCTGCGTGAACAAGTATTAGAAAAATTGATTCTTGATACCATTCAAAGTCAACAAGCGGAAAAAATGGGTATTCGTATTGACGATACTCGTTTAGAAGAAGCATTAAACAATATAGCAAAAGACAACAAAATGACCTTGGCGCAGTTACAACAAAAAGCGGCCTCTCAAGGCCTCGCTTATGCCGACTTCCGCGAACAAATTCGTAAAGAAATTGCAGCAAGTGAAGCTCGTAATGCACAAGTTCGTCGTCGTATTAATATTCTACCTCAAGAAGTAGAAAGCCTTGCTCTGTTACTTTCGGAAGAAACTCAAGCGACAGTCCAATACAAAATCAGCCATATTCAATTGCGTACTGATGGTGCCACTCAAGCAGAAAAAGAAGCTCTAGAAAAACAAGCTCAAGAACTGACTGAACGCTTAAAACAAGGCGCTGATTTTGCAACAATGGCGTACACCTATTCAAAAGGACCAAAAGCACTGCAAGGCGGTGATTGGGGTTGGATGAGAAAAGAAGAAATGCCAACGATTTTTGCTGATCAAATTACAGGTCAAGGAAAAAGCAGCATCATTGGCCCATTCCGCTCTGGTGTTGGTTTTCATATTATAAAGATTGACGATGTAAAAGGCCTAGAGACCGTTGCTGTTACTGAAGTAAACGCTCGTCATATCTTAGTTAAAACATCGGTTATAATGAGTGATGAAGGTGCAGAGCGACTATTGAACCAAATCACTTCAGATATAGCATCAGGAAAAGAAACATTTGCCGCGATGGCTCAACGTTATAGCCAAGATCCAGGTTCAGCAGCCGCAAATGGGGAATTAGGTTTCCAGACTCCAGACCTATATGTTCCAGAATTTAAACATCAAGTTGAAACTCTACCTGTTGGTCAAATAAGTAAGCCATTTAAAACAGTTCATGGTTGGCATATTGCTGAAGTATTAGAGCGTCGCCAAGTTGATAGAACTGATGCTGCGATGAAAAACAAAGCTTATCGAATTCTAATGAATCGCAAGTTTAACGAAGAGTCAGGCGCTTGGTTACAAGAAATCAGAGCGAGTGCTTATGTCGAAATCCTGCAAGATAATGATGACAGTGATGAAAATGAATAATATAAAACGCATAGCAATCACACCGGGAGAACCCGCGGGCATCGGCCCTGATCTTGTTCTTTCTATTGCTCAACAAGATTGGCCTCATCAATTGGTTATCTGTGGTAATCGAACGGCATTAGAACAAAGAGCAAAACAATTAAAGTTATCAATTAATATTGAAAACTACGATGTAAATACACCCGTAAAATCTCATCGTGCTGGGACATTAATTGTAGATAACATTGAATTAGGCACAGATGTTATTGCTGGCGAGTTAAACGAAGCGAATGGTCACTATGTATTAGAAACCCTAACGCGCGCCGCTCAAGGTAATATGGATGGTGAGTTTGATGCCGTAGTTACCGGCCCAGTACACAAAGGGGTAATTAATCGTGCAGGTGTTGCTTTTAGTGGTCATACCGAGTTCTTTGCCGAATTATCGAATACACAACAAGTTGTAATGATGCTAGCAACAGAAGGACTTCGTGTTGCGTTAGTAACTACTCACATACCTTTGGCTTATGTCGCTAAAGCAATTACTGATGACCGATTAAAACAAGTTATTCGAATCTTACATCAAGATTTAATCACTAAGTTTGGCATCACTAATCCAGCTATTTTTGTCTGTGGTTTAAACCCACATGCAGGTGAAGATGGCTGTCTTGGTCGTGAAGAAATTGATATCATTACACCCGCACTAAATGATTTACGTGAAAAAGAAAGCATGAACCTTATTGGTCCTTTGCCCGCTGACACGTTATTTCAAGATAAATACTTACAAGAAGCTGATGCCGTGCTCGCGATGTATCACGATCAAGGGCTTCCTGTGTTAAAATTTAAAGGATTTGGAAAGTCGGTGAACATTACATTAGGTTTGCCTTTTATCCGAACTTCCGTAGACCACGGTACTGCATTGGAATTAGCGGGTACTGGAAAAGCAGATGCAGGAAGCTTTATTACCGCACTTACCCATGCAATTGAACTGGTAGAAAATAAATGAGTACAAGAAATGATGTCCATTTAGGCCATAAAGCGAAGAAACGCTTTGGTCAAAACTTCTTAAACGACCCTTACGTAATCGATGGAATCGTATCTGCAATCAACCCTCTGCCAGGTCAAAACCTTGTAGAAATTGGTCCAGGTCTTGGGGCAATCACTGAGCCTGTTGGCCGTGAAATAGACAAATTTACTGTTATCGAACTTGACCGTGATTTAGCCGCTCGTTTACGTACTCACCCTGAATTGGGCAGTAAATTAACCATTTATGAAGGCGATGCAATGCGCTTCGACTTCACGCAGCTTATTCAAGAAGGCAATAAATTACGTATTTTTGGTAACTTGCCATATAACATCTCTACACCATTAATGTTCCACCTTTTTGAATTTCATAAAGACATACAAGATATGCACTTTATGCTACAAAAAGAAGTGGTTAACCGCCTAGCGGCAGGTCCAGGGACTAAAGCTTATGGCCGCCTAACAGTAATGGCTCAGTATTACTGTAAGGTAATGCCTGTACTTGAAGTGCCACCAACAGCATTTGTTCCGCCACCGAAGGTTGATTCTGCCGTCGTTCGTCTAGTGCCTTATGAGGTACTTCCGTTCCCAGCGAAGAACTTAAAATGGCTTGACCGCGTATGTCGTGAAGGCTTCAACCAACGCCGCAAAACAGTACGAAACTGTTTCAAAGCACTATTAACAAAAGAACAATTGGAAGCATTAGGTGTTAATCCTTCCCATCGTCCTGAAAACTTAACGTTAGAGCAGTTTGTTATCATGGCAAACTGGTTGAATGACAACTACCAAGCTGAATCAACAGAATCGGCTTAACTTAGTGGTTCATCATTAACGAACACAGTAAAATAAAAGGTGACTTCATTGTCACCTTTTTTCTATCTACTCCCATATTGATGAAAGGAAATATTCATGGCGACCTATTTTGTTGGCGATATTCAAGGCTGTCTAGACGAACTATTGTTGTTACTCGATCAGGTCAGCTTTGATAAAGAAAAAGATCAACTTTGGTTAACTGGAGATCTTGTTGCTCGTGGACCAAAATCTTTAGAAACTCTTCGCTTTGTAAAATCATTAGATAAATCCGCCGTGACCATTCTTGGCAATCATGATCTTCATCTGCTCGCGGTATCTCAAGGTATTTCACGCATAAAAGAAAAAGATAAAACGGCCCCTATTTTTACCGCGCCTGATAGTGAAGAATTACTTACTTGGCTACGCCATCAACCATTATTAGCGACTCACGCTCAGCATAATATTGTCATGACTCATGCTGGGATCTCTCCGCAGTGGAATATAGAAACTGCCACTGAATGCGCTCGTGAAATTGAATCTGTTTTAGTTTCTGACAAATGGGTATGGTTATTAGAAAACATGTATGAGAATCAACCTGATTTATGGCAAAGCGATCTTACTGGTATAAACCGTTATCGTTACATAATTAACGCGTTTACACGTATGCGTTTCTGTTACCCAGACGGACGTCTAGATATGGAATGCAAACAGCCACCACAAGAATTATCTTCAGACGATAAAGAAAAACTAATTCCGTGGTTTGATCTTAACTCTCGACGCCCTCTTTCTCACACTGTGATTTTTGGTCATTGGGCTGCATTGATGGGTTATGAAAACAATGGCGTAATAGCATTAGATACAGGCTGTGTCTGGGGGGAATATATGACGATGTATCGAGTCGATGATGGACAATATTTCACACAAAAGGCGATAAGCTAGAAACTATACGCTTCGCTAACTAGAGACTATAAAAGCAAAAGATAGACGGCTTCGCCTTGAGAGCGCTTCGCTATAAGACGCAACAAGTTGTTTGAGGGGTAAGAAGCTCAAAAGCGAGAGCTCCTGAAACCTGCTTTTCTCTTTGCTTTTATTCCTCAGGGCGCAGCCTCCTTAAGCGAAGCGCCCTTTAGAACGAAGTTCGTCCTACT
This sequence comes from Aliivibrio sp. SR45-2, assembly GCF_963890165.1. Classification (NCBI taxonomy): domain Bacteria; kingdom Pseudomonadati; phylum Pseudomonadota; class Gammaproteobacteria; order Vibrionales; family Vibrionaceae; genus Aliivibrio; species Aliivibrio sp. SR45-2. Next base: position 8,664 of record NZ_CAWPRC010000153.1, read on the forward strand.
CTTACCTTTCTAACACCACAAATTCCATATCGTACTGATTCTTTTCATCTTTCAAATACATCTCAGAATGCGTCTGGTTCCACCCCTCTCCCCAATCAGGGAATTGAGTATCTCCATCAATATCAGCATCAATAAAGGTAAGATAAAGAGTATCAGCATCAGGTAAACACGCTTTATAGATAGAGCCACCACCAATGATCATTAGTTCTTCAATATCGCCTGCTGCCGTTTTCGCATCATTGATTGAAGTAACACAAGTTACCCCCTCAATATTTAAATTCTCATCACGACTTAATACGATATTTAAACGACCCGGTAATGGACGACCAATGGATTCATAAGTTTTACGCCCCATTACGATTGGCTTCCCCATTGTCGATTTTTTAAACCACATAAAATCAGCGGGTAAATGCCATGGCATTGTATTATCAATACCAATAATTCGATTCTTCGCCATTGCCGCAATCATACTAACTTTCACTGAATTTCCTTCTCATTAATTTTATTTATACGATTGATTTTCTTCGATAAAAAAGCAAACCAGGCATCGCTAACCCAATCGCTAGTGCTGCAATCGTAAATAAGGTTTTAATTAAATTATCGATCATCAGAGCCCACAATTCAGGAGAGTATCCTAAGTGATTTATCTCAACAACCGCAATCATCGCCTTAAAAGCAAAAACACCGGGGATCATTGGAATTAATGCCGCGACAGTAAAAACTTTAGGGTGAGCTAAAAAACGATGTGACCAATGAACACCAATCATACCCACCACTGTTGCTGCACATAATGTAGCCCACTCTAATGGTGCGCCATAATGCATTAATAAAAATCGAGTTCCATGCCCAATGGCACCACCAATCGCACAATATTTTAATGCTTTCACTGGCACATTAAAAACTAAAGCAAAACCGATCGCGGGGATCATTGCAAAAAACATGTCATTCAATAAGGCGAGGAATAATTCAAAAATAGACTGCATAGTTATATTATCCATTAGTCAATCCACCCCCACACGCCGACTAAATTCATTGCACCTACAATGCCAATACTGGTCGCCAAAGTAAGTAAAGTCGCAAATGTCCAACGTGCAATACCCATATTAACGTAACCTTTCACCATATCAGCAACCGCGTTGATCAATGGAAAACCAGGAACGAGCATCAAAACAGAGGATGCCATGGCAAGAAAAGGCGTATTACCTATATGATAAATAACCGCTTGAGAAGAAATAAGCGTAGTAACAAAGGCTGTAATACCAAAGTTAAGTAAAGGATTGAAATGTCGGTGTCCGATTTCTTGACGAACAATCATGCCCAAAGAAGAGGCCAAAAATGTCATCATAAAAACAGGCCAATCTCCACCAGCTAAGCGACTAAAGCTCGCGCAAGACAATCCAATCATAACGACAACTAACCAACGATTGTAACGTTCAGGACTAATATTATTTAACTTATGAGTCGCTTCATGACGATCTAATAACCCTTTTTCGGACATAATGCATATCCGTTGTATTTCCGTTATTGCTCTCATATTAATACCGCGATCAGGCGCTCTTCTCGCCGTCGTCACGCAATGTTCATTTATTACTGTCGTTATTACCAACGAACTGGCTGATAATGATATTTCAACCTCATCAGCCCCAACTGCAATCCCTAACCGTCGGCTCACATCTGAAACTAAGCTGCTTTCAGCGCCATGCTGAAGTAACATTTGTCCTGCCTTAGCCACTAAACGTGATATTTCCCTTTGCTGTTCTTCCATTTGAATTCGCAATAAATAACTTAATATAAAATGATTCTAATCTTTTCTCTTCTTACTTTTAATGACTTAAATAAAAAAAACCGCAACAAGTGCGGTTTTTTATAATAATTGTCTTGATTAAGACTTAATCACGGGCATAGATAACGTGACCATCATCTTCTTCGTCATCCCAATCATCATCGTCGTCACCGTCTTCAGTAACCACGTTTTTACCAGACATTGCGTCTTTATGATAATCATCCCACATGAAGTCGACTTTAAGCGCCGCTTTTTCTTCATCTGTCATGATTTCTTTAGGTAACGTATCCATAAAGTCAGAAAGTTCATTACACACTTCTTGAGTACCTGTACGGCTTACCGCAGCAATTTTGAAGTGAGCGCCTTCCCAAGCTAATGCTTCAAGGATCTCTGCGATCTTCTCATCGGCTTCAGCTTCAAGTAAGAGATCCGTTTTGTTAAACAATAACCAACGAGGTTTTCCAGCTACTTTCTCACTGTATCGCTCTAACTCATCAATGATCGTTAGGGCATTTTGAACAGGATCACTGCCATCAATAGGAAGAATATCGATCACGTGAAGCAATACACGACAACGCTCAAGGTGCTTCAAGAAACGAACACCAAGACCGGCACCTTCAGCAGCACCTTCAATCAGACCAGGAATATCAGCAATAACAAAACTCTTATTACCACGAGCACGTACTACACCTAAACTAGGGATAAGCGTCGTAAACGGATAATCAGCTACTTTTGGTTTTGCTGCAGATACTGCACGAATAAACGTTGATTTACCCGCATTTGGCAAGCCAAGCATACCAACATCAGCAAGAAGAAGAAGCTCTAGACGAAGTTCACGAACTTCACCCTTTGTTCCCATTGTCTTTTGACGAGGAGCACGGTTAACTGATGATTTAAAACGAGTATTACCTAAACCATGCCAGCCGCCTTTAGCTACCATGATCTTCATACCGTGAGCCATTAGCTCTGCAACTTTCTCGCCAGTATCAATATCGATAGCGCGCGTACCAACAGGTACTTTCAATGTAATATCTTCACCACGTCGGCCAGTACTATTCGTACCACCACCATTTTTACCACGCTCAGCATCATAGAAACGGTTAAAACGGTAATCGATTAGGGTATTTAGGTTTTCATCAGCTTCTAGGTAAACATCACCACCATCGCCGCCATCGCCGCCATCAGGGCCGCCTTTAGCTACGAATTTTTCACGCCAAAAACTAACAGTACCGTTACCGCCGTCGCCTGCATCTACTTTAATTGTCGCTTCATCAACGAATTTCATTTTCTTCTCCGAGCTGTAGCGTAAATACTCTTGTCATTATTGGGTACGGTTGGCTTATTAACTGTAGACCAAAATGATATGGTGAGAGTGGATCGTCAATGATCTTTACGTTACGTAATATATCAATATAGTCACTAGGTAAGTATTCTAGCATTTAAACTCATTAGTTATACCAACCTAAAAGAAGTATAAACGACAAAATAGTTAACTGGTGACTATCCATAAATAAAAAGCCCCGCCAGGTGGCAGGGCTTTTAAAATTAGTTTTTAAAAACGATTATTCAGCGTCGATAGAAACGAATTTACGGTTTTTAGGACCTTTAACTTCAAACTTCACTTTACCTTCAGATAGAGCGAAAAGAGTATGGTCTTTACCGATGCCTACGTTAGTACCAGCGTGGAATTTAGTACCACGTTGACGAACGATGATGTTACCTGCAAGAACAGATTCGCCACCGAAACGCTTAACACCAAGACGTTTACTTTCTGAATCGCGGCCGTTACGAGTAGAACCGCCAGCTTTTTTATGTGCCATTTTTTATTCTCCTTAAATTAAGCGCTGATGCCAGTGATTCTGACTTCAGTGAACCATTGACGATGGCCCTGTTGCTTACGAGAATGCTTACGACGACGGAACTTAACGATTTTAACTTTATCGCCACGACCGTGCTGAACTACTTCCGCAGTTACTTTACCGCCAGCTACTAGAGGTGCACCAACAGTGATTTCTTCACCGTTAGCAATCATAAGAACGTTGTCGAAATCAACTGTTGCGCCAGTCTCAACGTCTAATTTTTCCAAGCGAAGAGTTTGACCTTCACTTACACGGTGTTGTTTACCACCAGATTGGAAAACAGCGTACATATTTTACTCCGCTACTTTCGCACTACCATATATTTTGTTTACTCAACAATTTAGGTGTGCGTTAAACTTGTCATCAATAGGGTCCGGATTCTACGCGAATGATTTCAATCTGACAACCCAAAAATGAAGAAAAATGATGAAAAGATCGCCGACATACTCAATAAGCAATAAGGAGGTAATTTTCGACTGTATTGCCTACCCTACTTTAGTGTATTATTTGTTTAATCACTTATTACATTTAAGCCTGACTTAGGCCCTAACCTTGCTGGAATAATAATGGATTTTAAAGCTATCCAAGCCCTCACGGCTGATGACATGGCAATCGTAAATGAAACCATCTTGGCACAACTAAATTCTGATGTTGCGCTTATCAACCAACTTGGTTTTTACATTGTAAGTGGAGGCGGTAAACGTCTGCGCCCAGTTCTTGCCATTTTATCTGCAAAAGCACTTGGATACGAAGGTAAAGACCACACAATGGCAGCCGCCTTTATTGAATTTATTCATACGGCAACATTACTTCATGATGATGTTGTTGATGAATCAGATATGCGTCGTGGTAAAGCCACTGCGAATGCTGAATTTGGTAATGCCGCTAGTGTACTTGTTGGTGACTTTATCTACACTCGTTCATTCCAAATGATGACGAGCTTAGGATCAATAAAGATCCTTAGCTTAATGAGTGAATCCGTCAATGTGATCGCAGAAGGTGAAGTGCTTCAATTAATGAACTGCAATGATCCTAATACAACTGAAGAAAGCTACATGCAAGTGATCTATTCTAAGACTGCACGTTTATTTGAAGCAGCGACGCAGATCGGCGCGATCCTAAATAATGCATCACCAGAAATAGAAACGGCTTTACAGAATTACGGTAAATATCTTGGTACCGCTTTTCAACTTATCGATGATGTCATGGATTACACCTCTGACGGCGAAGACATGGGTAAAAACGTTGGCGATGATCTCGCAGAAGGCAAACCAACACTTCCTTTATTACATGCCATGAACAACGGTAACGCTGAGCAAGCAGCAATGATCCGTCATGCTATAGAGCAAGGTAATGGACTGGATAAACTCGATCCTATTTTAGCCTGTATGAAAGAAGTGGGTTCACTAGAATATACAAAACAAAAAGCAGATGAAGAAGCGGACAAAGCAATCGCTGAACTTTCTATTATTCCAGAATCTGAATACAAAGAAGCATTAAAAGCACTTGCTCATCTTGCTGTTAAACGCAGCAAATAAGGCTTTTATATCAAGATAAAATAAAAGGGCTGATACTTTTAATAAGTATCAGCCCTTTTCTATTTAAAGATATCTACGTATGCATTAAGAATTTACTTAATAAATTCTTCGCCAATTTTAATATCCGCTTTTAACGTATCTAGCATGCTATCTAGTGCATCTTGTTCAAAAGTAGTTAATTCGCCATAGTGTTGAATCTCTTCAACACCATTTTTACCAAGAAGAATTGGTTGCGCGAAGAAACGAGCGTGTTCACCATTGCCTTCAACATACGCACATTCTACAACCCCTTTCTCACCACTAAGCGCTTTTACTAGTGATAAACCAAAGCGACATGCCGCTTGGCCCATTGAAAGTGTCGCAGAACCGCCACCGGCTTTAGCTTCCACAACTTCCGTTCCTGCATTTTGAATGCGCGGTGTTAATGCTGCCACTTCTTCAGCGGTGAACTCAACACCCTCAACTTGTGAAAGCAGAGGAAGAATCGTAACACCAGAATGCCCACCAATAACAGGAACACGGATCTCTCCTGGATTTTTACCTTTTAACTCAGCGACAAACGTCTCTGAACGGATCACATCCAGTGTGGTTACGCCAAACAATTTATTTTTATCGTATACCCCTGCTTTTTTTAATACTTCAGCAGCAATTGCCACGGTTGTATTAACAGGGTTAGTAATAATACCAATGCATGCCTTTGGACAAGTCACTGCAATTTTTTCAGCCAATGACTTAACAATACCCGCATTAATATTGAAAAGATCTGAACGATCCATTCCTGGCTTACGAGCAACACCAGCAGAAATTAAAACAACATCAGCGCCTTCAAGTGCTGGTGTTGGATCTTCTCCGCAATACCCTTTAATTGAAACTGGTGTTGGGATATGACTAAGATCCGCAGCAACCCCAGGGGTTACTGGTGCAATATCATAAAGAGCAAGATCCGAGCCGGCTGGTAATCGATTCTTAAGAAGTAATGCTAATGCTTGTCCGATGCCTCCAGCGGCGCCAATAACAGCAACTTTCATGTTCGTTCTCCTTGAGGTAGTAGAGGTATATTTTTTTATTATTAATTTATTTTCAAACTAAAAGTGACGTTATAGCAAGCTCAAATGAAATTCAATGCTATTCGCTTCGCTTTGCGACCTTACGCAATGACATACGATCCGTGCTACAAATTCTCTATCTATTATATAAATATAACATCGGTAATTATTCACAAAAACGACGTTTTGATTTGCCGATAGTTAAATATTTATGCGAGAATAGTAAGAATTATTGCAAAAAGAATCAAAACAGCATGCGAAATAATGAAAAACAAGAACGACTAGTTAAAGAATTTAAATCGATTCTAAAAGCAGAGCGATTTGGTTCCCAAGGTGAAATTGTCGATGCCCTTCGTATATCAGGTTTTGACAATATCAATCAATCAAAAGTATCTCGAATGCTCACTAAGTTCGGGGCCGTACGCACACGTAATGCAAAAATGGAAATGGTCTACTGCCTACCAATAGAGTTAGGCGTTCCAACGGTTTCTAGTTCTCTACGTGAACTGGTTATGGACGTTGATTACAACAGTGCATTAGTGGTTATCCATACCGGCCCAGGTGCTGCTCAATTAATTGCTCGTTTATTAGATTCCCTAGGAAAAGCCGAAGGTATTTTAGGCGTAGTTGCTGGTGATGATACTATTTTTATCACTCCTACGCGTAACATCGAAATTAAAACGTTATTTGATTCAGTCTGTGACCTTTTTGAATACAGCATCTAAATAAACCCTCACAAAAGATCACCTTTAATTTATAAACGTGATCTTTAGCTCTCCTCTTTTTCTTCACTCCCCCTTCAATCTAGTCATTAGATTGTTAAATAAATACGCAATATAAACAGTCAAAGCTATCAATAGTTGTTTATTTCACACTTTTGATAGTTTTTAATTAACACAGTTTTAAAATACTCGCATTAGTTTGGTATCATTCGTACGCCATTTCTGTAACAGGAAATTTAAAACACTTTGAATATGAAGTGAATAAATAATGCGTCTTACTTTCTACGATCTAATATTAAGAACGATGAACAGTAAAGAAGCAACATAATAAGGAAGGGAATAACATGGCATTGAAAAACTTAATTAAAGTAAGTGCAGTTGCAGCAGCAATGCTTGGTGCTGGCATGGGAACCGCAAGCGCTCAAGAATTTATTACAATTGGTACTGGTTCTGTCACCGGTGTTTACTACCCAACGGGTGGTGCTATTTGTAAGTTAGTGAATAAAGATCGTAAAGAGCATAATGTTCGTTGTTCTGTTGAGTCCACTGGTGGTTCAATTTATAACGTAAATACTATCCGTTCTGGTGAACTTGATTTTGGTATCGTGCAATCAGATTGGCAATACCATGGCTATAACGGCACAAGTAAATTTGAAGCTCAAGGTCCTTACAAGAAACTACGTGCAATGTTCTCTCTTCATACAGAACCTTTTAACATCATTGCTCGTTCTGATTCAGGTATCAACGACGTTTCTGATTTAGCAGGAAAACGCGTTAACATTGGTAATCCAGGCTCTGGTGACCGTGCAACAATGGGTGTTGTGATGGATGCAATGGGCTGGACAAACGACAGCTTTAAACTTGCATCGGAACTAAAAGGATCTGAGCGTTCACAAGCACTTTGTGATAATAAAATTGATGCCTTCATCTACATGGTTGGTCATCCAAATGGCTCAATCAAAGAAGCAACAACATCGTGTGATGCTAAATTAGTTCCTGCTACTGGTCCTAAGATCGATAAGATTGTTGCAGATAACCCTTATTACGCTTACACAACCGTTCCTGCTGGCATGTACCGCGGAACAGAAGGCGATGTAAATAGCTTTGGTGTTGCAGCTACGATGGTTACGACATCAGACGTATCAGATGAAGTGGCTTACAGTGTTGCAAAAGCAGTATTTGAAAACTTTAATACCTTCAAGCGTCTTCACCCTGCGTTTGCTACGCTGAAAAAAGAAGACATGGTTAAAGCGGGTATTTCTATTCCATTGCATCCTGGTGCGGTGAAATATTACAAAGAAGTTGGTCTACTAAAATAGTTCCCTTCTATACAACTCAACGTTAATTAAAAAACTGGGTTGTCTAAATCAAAGAGGCTAAATAGTCTCTTTGATTCTTCGCAACACCATCTGATCTTTTTACATAACGGACAACAATCAATAATAAAACGGATTTGAAGATCATCTCTTTTTAGCCTATACGTTGGCTTATATTCAACAATCTAATACTTAATGATTAAGTGTTAGCTTCGACCATCACTAAGGAAAAGTACATGACGCAGTCGTCTAATACGTCACAAGATGTGCAAGAAATGGTGGCCCAATCAGATACTGGTGCTCGTTCACCTGAAGGATTATCTGGCCGAATTTTATGGTTTGTTCCACTATGTTGGTCTTTATTCCAACTTTGGTATGCCTCCCCTTTACCGTTTATTTTCAATTTCGGCATACTGAATGATACTGAAGCTCGATCGGTGCATTTAGCCTTCGCCATCTTTTTAGCTTTTACTGCTTACCCTGCACTTAAAAACTCACCAAGAGATCGTATTCCCGTTATCGATTGGATACTTGCTTTTGCTGGTAGTTTTTCTGCCGCTTATATCTATATTTTTTATACTCAGCTCGCAGAACGCTCAGGGGCACCAACAACACCAGATATCATCGCCTCAGTCGTTGGCATGGTCTTATTATTAGAAGCAACTCGACGCGCTTTAGGCCCTCCATTAATGGTCGTGGCTGCCGTCTTCTTGCTTTACACTTTTGCTGGCCCACACATGCCTGATGTTATCGCGCATAAGGGAGCCAGTTTAAATAAAGCCATGTCACATTTATGGCTAACCACTGAGGGAGTCTTTGGTGTTGCCTTAGGTGTCTCAACCTCTTTTGTTTTTTTATTTGTACTCTTTGGTGCCATGCTAGAAAAAGCCGGCGCGGGTGCTTACTTCATTAAAGTTGCCTTTTCTCTGTTAGGTCATATGAAAGGAGGCCCAGCAAAAGCCGCCGTTGTGGCTTCAGGCTTATCAGGCCTTGTTTCTGGCTCATCGATTGCAAACGTCGTAACAACAGGTACTTTTACCATTCCATTAATGAAACGAGTCGGTTTCTCTGGTGAAAAAGCCGGTGCCGTCGAAGTTGCCGCCTCTACCAATGGGCAGTTAACGCCACCAATCATGGGTGCAGCCGCCTTTTTAATGGTTGAATATGTTGGTATTTCTTATGTTGAGGTTATTAAAGCCGCTTTATTGCCTGCTTTAATTTCTTATATTGCTCTTCTTTATATTGTTCATCTTGAAGCCTGTAAAGCCGGTATGAAAGGCTTACCTCGCCGCCATACACCAACCTTAGTTCATAGCCTATTATCCTTTACTGGTACGATTCTTGGCCTTTGTGTGCTTAGTGCTGCTGTTTATTATGGTATTGGTTGGACTAAAGATGTCTTTGGTGACGCCGCAACCCCTATTGTTACCGTTGCACTGCTACTTTCTTATGTCGGATTAACTAGCATCTCTGCTAAATACCAAGAACATGCGATGATGGCGATTGACGAAGAACTAACTGAAGTACCCGATCCAGGACCAACCATCAAGTCCGGTCTTCATTTCTTATTACCAATTGTCGTTCTCGTTTGGTGTTTAACGGTTGAACGCTTTTCGCCGGGTTTGTCTGCTTTCTGGGCATCCGTGTTTATGATATTCATTCTCCTGACTCAACGCCCATTAATTGGTTTCTTTACTAAAGAAGGCACACTTGTTAATCAAATAAAACAAGGGGTTGATGATCTGCTCGAAAGCTTAGTGTCTGGTGCCAGAAACATGATTGGTATCGGCGTTGCAACGGCGGCGGCAGGTATTGTCGTTGGTGTGGTTACCTTAACGGGCATTGGTCTTGTTATGACGGATTTTGTTGAATTTATCTCGGGTGGCAGCATTATTCTTATGTTGTTATTTACCGCGGTAATCAGCTTAATTTTAGGCATGGGGCTACCAACGACAGCAAACTACATTGTCGTATCAACCTTAATGGCCCCCGTTATCGTAACGCTAGGAGCCGCTCACGGATTAATTATTCCATTAATAGCAGTGCATTTATTTGTGTTCTATTTTGGTATTTTAGCCGATGACACGCCCCCCGTGGGTCTCGCCGCTTTTGCCGCTGCTGCCATAGCAAAATCGGATCCAATCCGTACTGGTATCCAAGGGTTCACTTACGATATTCGTACCGCTATATTGCCTTTCATGTTTGTCTTTAATACCCAATTACTATTAATGGGCATTGATTCTTGGTGGCATTTAGCATTAACCATTATTTCCTCCATCATCGCAATGTTAACTTTTTCCGCTGCGACACAAGGTTGGTGGTTTACGAAAACAAAATGGTGGGAAGTTGTTTTACTATTACTCATCACTTTCTCACTATTCCGTCCTGGTTTTTGGTGGGATCAAATCTATCCAGCCAAAGATTATTACCAAGGTATTGAGATCGCTCAACTTGCAGAAGAGTTAAATGTGGGACAATCACTCACCTTAGAAGTCTCTGGAGAAAATCTAGAAGGTAATATCGTAAGTAAAACGGTACGTTTACCTTTTGACGATCGAGCGGTAACTGGTGAAGAACGTGTAAGCTCTATGGGGCTAATGCTGTCTAAAGTCGATAATAAAATGATCGTCGACATGGTCGAATTCGGCAGTCCAGCGGAAGCTTCAGGAATAGATTTTGATTGGGAAATAACGAATGTGGTTCTTGATGCAGAGCGTCCACTAAAAGAATGGGTATTTATTCCAACTCTTCTTCTACTGTTTGCACTGGGCTTTAATCAGCGTCGCCGAGCGAAAAAGGAAAACTTGGCCGCATAAATTAATGAATGGAATCTAAGGGGAGAATAACTCCCCTAATTAGGTAATAAAAATTATGTATAAACAAATTTTGGTTCCAGTAGATTTAAACGATAAAGGCTTTGCTGATAAAGCGGTTGAAATGGCAGTTTGGCACGCAAAACACTCTAATGCTGAATTACATTTGCTTAACGTATTACCGGGGATCCATATGTCGATGGTATCGACCTATTTTCCTAAAGGTGCAGCGAAACAAATGAAAGAAGATGTATCAAAACAGTTAAATGAATTTGCGGCTAAATTTGTGGATGATGATGTGGTATACAGAGTGCATGTTGCCGAAGGGAAACCTTATGTCACTATTTTAGATTATGCTGAACGTTTAGGTGCCGATTTGATTGTGATGCCAAGCCATAAACGATCTAAAATTGATAAAGTTATGCTGGGTTCTGTGGCGAGTAAAGTTGTCGAAAACTCACCAATTAACGTGATGGTTGTCAAACCTCAAGGTTAATCCCCCCTATTTGATACAAAAAAGGAGCCTTTCGGCTCCTTTTTTTATTTTTAAATTCAACTATTGCTTAGGCAGTGTTTTGTAATCCGGTCTTACTGGAGCAATATCCATGGCATCTAGAACACCGGCTTTTGCTTCTGGATAAAACTCACAAGGAGCAAATAAACTGATGAATTTATCGGTCTCTGGATGATAAAAACTCAGTTCGGCAGAGTGTAATTGTAATCGGTCTGAGAACGCTAGAGCCTCTTTAGACGCGTAAAACTCATCGCCAACAATCTCATGCCCTTCTTCCATCATATGCACTCGTAGTTGATGAGAGCGTCCTGTAATAGGAAGTAAACGAACCAATGTCGTTTTCTCTTCAACTTGAATCACTTCATAACCCGTTTGTGACGATTTTCCGTGTTCATAGCAGACTTTCTGTCGTGGTCGATTTGGCCAATCACAAATCAAGGGTAAATCAATCTGCCCTTCAACCTTCTCAACATTCCCCCATACCCGTGCATAATACACTTTATGAGTTAACCGATATTGAAACTGCTTTTTAATGTGTCTTTCTGCTTCTTTATAAAGCGCAAATATCATTAACCCCGATGTCGACATATCCAAACGATGTACAAGTTGAGCATCAGGAAACTCAGCAACAACACGCGACCAAACACTGTCATAGTGCTCCGGTGCTCGGCCAGGGTTAGACAGTAACCCCGCCGGTTTATTCACCGCAAGAATCGCTTCATCTTGATAGACAATATCAAGCGGTTCCATTGGTGGATTATACTCAAGCATTGCCATGATTAGTTATGGCTCACAATAATCAAACGCAATGAATCAAGCTGTACCTGTGCTTTTCCAATATACGCAGAAAGTTCACTCATTTGAGTTTCGATCTGAGTTAACTCTTCATCTCGTATGTTTGGATTTACGGCCTTTAATGCTTGTAAACGATCTAATTCCGCATTTAACGCCGTTTTCATCTCAGCATTCGCATCAACACGAACGGCTTCAATTCGGTCTTCAATACTAACTTCTGCCGTATCAATCAATGCATGAATTTCTTTTTGCACTGAATTCACTAATTTACTCGCCATATGACGATTAACAGGACTTAGCTGACGGTTGAAGCTTTCAAATTCAACTTGAGCAGAAAGATCATTACCTTTACTGTCCATCATCAAACGAATAGGCGTCTTCGGTAAGAATCGTCCTATGCCACTTTTCTTAGGCGCTTGTGCATCTACCACATAAATCAATTCAAGCAATAGAGTACCCGCTGGTAAGGCTTTATTTTTCAATAAAGACACTGCAGTTGCACCTACGCCTTCAGTCAGAACTAAATCAATTCCCCCTTGGATCATTGGGTGTTCCCAGCTGATCAAGTTCATGTCTTCACGCGAAAGAGCCGTTTTACGATCAAACGTAATCGTACAACCTTCATAAGGAAGACCGGGGTAACTTGATACCAACATATTTTCAGCTGGCGTAACAACAATGGCGTTTTCACCTTTGTCGTCTTGATTCAAACCAATCGTATCGAACAGGTTCAAAGCAAAATTAACCAAATGTATGTCACCGTCTGTCGCAGCAATTTTCTCTGCAAGTTCTTTCGCTTTATTGCCACCGTTTGAATGCACTTCTAACAAACGATCTCGACCTTGCTCTAACTGCGCTTTTAATTCTTTGTTTAGTGCCGCAGATTCTTCGATCAGTGGCTCTAATCCATCTGATTTACCCGTAGCCAAAATCGCAATGATCGTATCAGAGAATTTTTCATACACAGCGCGGCCTGTTGGGCACGTTTCACCAAAAGCATTCAACCCTTCGTCAAACCAACGCGCTAATAATTCTTGAGATGTACCTTGCAAATAAGGAACATGAATATCAATATCACGCTTTTGACCAATACGATCCAAACGACCAATACGTTGCTCAAGTAAGTCAGGGTTGAAAGGTAAATCAAACATCACTAATTGATTAGCAAACTGGAAGTTACGTCCTTCTGAACCGATTTCAGAACAGATAAGAACCTGAGCGCCACCTTCTTCTTGTGCAAAGTAAGCCGCGGCTTTATCTCGCTCAATAATCGACATCCCTTCATGGAAAACAGTACCACGAATACCCTCACGTTCACGTAACGCTTGCTCTAGTTGCAACGCCGTTGAAGCTCGAGAAGCGATGATTAATACTTTCTCGTTACGGTTTTCTTTCAGCAATTCAAGCAACCAGTTAACGCGAGGATCAAACTGCCACCACGTTGCACTATCGCCTTCAAATTCTTGGAAGATCTCTTCTGGATACAACATTTTCATTGCACGAGCTTCATTACTCATGCGACCACCCATCATTGTCGCTACACGCATAGAGGTTGCGTATTGTGGTGGTAACGCCATTGGCATTAAATTGAGATTACGTTGTGGGAACCCTTTAATTGCCGCTCGTGTATTACGGAATAGCACACGACCAGTACCATGACGGTCCATTAAGTTATCGACTAATTCTTGACGTATTTGGCTTTGCTGTTCTTCAGAACCATCAGATTCAATAATTCTAAACAATGGCTCTACGTCTTGCTCTGAAAGCAATTCAGCAATACGATTCTTCGCGTCGTTTGATAATTTATCGCCACTCATCAACGCGGTAACCGCATCAGCAACTGGCTGATATTGGCGCTCTTCTTCAACAAACGCATCGTAATCATAGAAACGATCTGGATCTAATAGACGCAGACGAGCAAAGTGACTTTCGTGACCTAATTGCTCAGGTGTTGCCGTTAGCAGCAAAACACCCGCCGTTTCTTCTGCAATCGCTTCAATAACTTGATATTCACGGCTTGGTTTTGTTTGGTTCCATTCAAGGTGATGCGCTTCATCAACAACAAGAAGATCCCAATCGGCTTCAACCACTTGCTCAAAACGACGCTTACTTCTGCGAATAAAATCCAATGAACACAACACTAATTGCGCGGTATCGAATGGATTTTCAGAATCCGCATACGACTCAATACAACGCTCTTCATCAAAAATAGAAAAATGAAGATTAAAACGACGCATCATTTCAACAAGCCATTGATGTTGTAGTGTTTCAGGAACAACGATCAATACACGCTCAGCACGACCAGAAAGCACTTGCTGATGAATAATCATACCCGCTTCAATCGTTTTACCTAAACCGACTTCATCAGCCAATAAAACACGAGGGGCATAACGACGCCCTACTTCATGAGCAATGAATAACTGATGTGGGATCAAACCTGCACGCATACCACATAAACCACGCATTGGGTTTTTATGTTGCTCATACTGGTTTTGAAGTGCACGAAAACGCAATGCAAAACGATCCATACGATCAATTTGGCCTGCAAATAACTTATCTTGAGGTTTATTAAAACGGATCTGATGACTTAATAACGTTTCACGAAGAACAACGTTCACTTCATCCGTGTCTGTACGAGTTCCGATGTACGTTAATAGTCCACCGTCTTCAATAACATCTTCGACTTCAAGTGACCAACCTTCGTGACTTTCAATTGTATCGCCCTTATTGAACGTCACTCGAGTAATAGGTGCATCATGTTTTGCGTATAAACGATTTTCTTCTGATGCGGCAAAAAGGACAGAGACGGTTCTATCGTCAACAGCAACCACTGTTCCTAAACCCAAATCACTTTCTGTATCACTAATCCAACGTTGGCCCAAAGCAAATGACATAGTGGTAACGCACCTCAAAATTAATTAATTTATTTTATATAGAGTGAGAATTTTATGATGAACCGAGAATAGACAACCGTAAATGGCGAGGTTCAAAAGGGCGCTAATGTTACTGTATGACAGCACTTAGGTCACGCCTATTTATCATAAAAGTGAGTGTAGTTGATTATACTAAACTTGAGTCGAAAAAGTTTACTTAACCGCTTGTAAATATCGGGTTAATTCAGGGGAAGTATCTTGTGTCATTATCTCTGACATTTTGCCATAACTGAGTATTTTATGATGACAAACAAAGGCATAACCTGACGCTAATTCCTTCGCATCTTGTAAGCTATGAGTAACCATTAATACCGTAAGTTGTTGAGTTTTAATCAAGGTTCTGATTAATACAATCATCTCTTCTCGTAACATAGGATCAAGTGCAGAAAACGGCTCATCTAATAACAACACAGGCTTGTTATGGACCAAACAACGAGCTAACGCGACACGCTGCTTTTGGCCTCCAGAAAGTTGCTCAGGTAAACGCAGTAATAGTTCGTCAACACCAACCTGTTGAGCCGCATAAATAACGCATTCTTTTTCTTCATCATTGAGACGAAGATTCGCTTTAATTCCCAATCCAATATTGTCCGCTATCGATAAATGCGCAAACAAATTATGCTCTTGAAATAACATAGACAAAGGGCGCTGATGAGGCGCAAGGGAAAGAACAGAATGGCCGTTAATGGCAATATCACCCAATTCTGGATTAATGAACCCAGCCAATAAGCTAAGCAGTGTACTTTTCCCTGCACCACTAGGCCCAAGAATAGCAACGACTTCACCTTGTTTAACTGACATATCAAACTCAAAAATCTCAGAATGATAGCGATATTTTACATTAGAAAAAGTCAGCATTACACATTCTCTCTTTGTAGATTCTTTGATGAAAAAAGCCATTCAACCGTACTAAACACACCCACACTTAATAAGAGTAAACAAAGTGAAACCACCGCAGCCGCTTCCATTTGATAACTGCCTAATAATTGAAATAAATATAGCGGCAATGTCCTAAAATCCTGACTACCAAAAAGCGCTATCGCACTTAAATCACCCATTGATAAAATAAAAGCAATGGCAAAGGCATGAGCCATCGGTTTTCTTAACCCTCTCCACTCAATTAAGCGAAAACGAGTAAAACCATTAAGTCCTAAACTCGCACACAATAACTGATATTGCTGTGCCATATGCAATAAAGGTTGAGCAAGCGTCTTTATGACGTATGGAAGCGCCATAAGTGCATTGACTAAAATGACGATCCAAATAGCCATACTAAATACATCAGTGATGTTTCTAAGCAACAAAAACAACCCCGTGCTAATAACCAATCCTGGGGTAACTAAAATCATAGTACCAATTAAATCTAATTTATCCGCCAAAAAACGCTGATGATTAAGCCTTAACGCTCGGGTGGTATGAAGCAATAAAACCCCAAAAATCATCGCTAATAGCGCCGCACAGAAAGCAACAATGAATGAATTAGCAAATGCTGACCAAAAAGCACTAGAAGTCATCACCGTAATAACTTCAGAATTTATCCCACTAATAACAACCATGAGTAATGGAGGTAAAATAAACAGAGTAAGTAATATGATCCACCCTTTATCCCACAACTTTTGTCTCTTTGAGTCTTGATAGATAATGGGCTTACCTAGCGTTGCACTGTCAACGGCAATCGACGTAGAAAACCGTTGAATACACAGCGATAATCCTGCGCATAACAACATTTGCCATAACGCTAAAATAGCGCCGGCCTGTAAATCAAAATCAAATTTAATGGCTTGGTAAATAGCAAGTTCAATCGTGGTTGATTTTGGTCCTCCACCTAATGCCATTACGGTTGCAAAACTGGTAAAGCAAAGCATGAACACCAAGCCTGCAACATGCGGAAATTGTTGTTTTACTCTTGGCCATGCAACAACGTTAAATTTATTCCACCCAGTCAATCCTAGATGAGCAGAAAGCTGATGTTGCTCCATCGGTATACTGTCTAATGATTGTAAAAACAAACGAGTTGCAAAAGGATAATTAAAGAATACATGCGCGAGTAAAATGCCATTTAATCCATAAATAGAAAACGGCAATTTACCACCAAAAAATGCAAACACCTTAGCTAAGAGACCGCTGTTTCCATAAATAGCAAGTAAACCAAAAACCCCCACTAACACAGGCAAAACCAAGGTCGTCGCACACAACTTTAATAACAGACCGCGTCCTAAAAAAGAGCGACGAGATAGTGCATATGCTGTCGGAACCGCAAGTACCACACTAAACAACGTAGACAGGGTTGCTTGATAAAAACTAAATTTGGTTATATGAATATAATAAGGATCGGACCAAATTAAACTGACATTGATACTCGGTGACGCGATTAATAATGCACCAATAGCTCCGCCAACAAAAATAACAATCACAGCAGCGATCATATAGCCGGTATAGGGAATGGCATTTAAGGGATTCGTTTTCATCATGTTATCTATCTGTCCCAAAAAGAAACGTACGCATCATACGCTCTTTTCAGTGCATCGATTAAAAGATTAATGCGTGTTGCCATTCGCGAATCCACGACTTTCTTTGTTTCGCAATCTCCGCAGAACTAAATGACAACGCTTTAGTCGGAACCTTAAGGTCTTCAAACCCTTTAGGTAACGTAATATTAGTCACTGGATACATCCAATTTCCCGTTGGCATCGCTGATTGAAATTCCTTACTAAGAATAAAAGCTAAGAACTCATCAGCTAACGCATTATGCTGCGTATTTTTTACTTTCGCCGCCACTTCCACTTGCATGTAATGACCTTCTGAAAAATTAGCCGCTGCAAATCGATCGTCTTTTTCAGCAAGTAAATGGTATGCCGGAGACGTCGTATAAGACAAAACAAGATCAGATTCACCCTCTAAGAACATACTGTAAGCTTCTGACCAGCCTTTAGTGACGGTGACGGTTTTCTTTGCAAGTTGTTTCCATGCTTGAGCAACATCATCCCCATACACCGACTTCATCCATAACAATAAACCTTGGCCCGGTGTAGAGGTTCTTGGATCTTGATAAATAACGGTTAAATCATCTCGTTGTTCTACTAATTCTTTTAGACTCTTAGGTGGGTTCTTTACTTTTTCTTTGTTATATACGAAAGCAAAATAACCATAATCATAAGGAACAAAGGTCTTATCACTCCAACCATTAGGTATCGTCACTGAGTCCGTATTTACATTATGTTCAACCAGTAAACCCGTTACTTTCGCTTCTGCCATTAAATTATTATCGAGCCCTAAAACAATGTCCGCTTTTGAATTTCTCCCTTCTAAACGAAGACGATTCAAAATAGAAACGCCATCATCCAAAGCGACAAGATCAAGATTGCAGCCACACTGTTTTTCGAAAGCCGTTTTAATTGTTGGACCAGGGCCCCAATCGGCAGCAAAAGAATCATAGGTATAGACTGTTAGCGTTTCAGAAGCAGAAGCAGAAAAAGAAGAGAGAGAACTAACAGCTAAAGCGATAGGTAATGTTTTAAGTAGAGGGGATATATAACGTGTTTTCATTATGCGCTCTTTGTCCTTTTGAGCGACACAGGGTTAAGTTGATATACTCGATGAGAATGTCATCTCAATCCCTACGTCAGCATTATCTGATTCAGGTAGTACGGGTTTAAGTAAGCATTATCCAATGTTTACTAATCTCAGCTAGTCGCTCCCCGATGAGAGGCCATATTGTATGTGTGAATGCATTAATGAGCCAGAGGTTTATTAACTCTTCTGACGCTGATCATAACCCCATCGAGGAACAAGTCCCTGTTCTACACCTAGGTGATCCAATATACGAGCGACCATAAAATCGATTAAATCTTCAATCGATTTTGGTTGATGATAAAATCCAGGCGCAGCAGGCATTATCGTTGTCCCCATTTGAGATAGCTTCAACATGTTTTCTAAATGCAATGTAGAAAATGGCGTTTCTCTAACCACCATAATTAACTGACCGCGCTCTTTTAATACCACATCAGCAGCCCGTTCAATCAAATTATCTGAAATACCATGAGCAATAGAAGCGACGCTCCCTGCAGAGCATGGGCATACCACCATTTGTTTTGGTGCTGCCGACCCAGAAGCCACTGGAGAAAACCAATCTTCTTTACCGCACACAATTAACTTATCGGCATCACAACCTAAGTGTTCAACTAAGACCGCTTTCATTGCATCAGGACCACTTGGCAATTTTAAATTATGCTCGGTTGCCATCACAACTCTTGCTGCAGATGAGATAAGAAAATAAACTTGATAATCAGCAGCCAACAAACACTCCAATAGACGTAATCCATAAGGGGCACCAGAGGCACCAGTCATTGCTAAGGTGATTGTTTTCTGTTTTTTATACATCCTAAATAGCCTTTTGCTCTAATGCTGATAGTAATTTACCGTGAATGCCTTCAAAGCCACCATTACTCATGACTAGAATTTGATCACCTTCTTTTGCTTCAGCCACAATCATATCAACAAAAGCGTTAATCTCATGATGAGTATAGGCGGGTTGAACACATTGTTTAGCGACATCATCAACGGACCAAGAAATATTATCAGGTTGGAAAAGATACACCGAATCTGCGGCATGAAGCGAACCGGCTAAGGTGTCTTTATGAACCCCTAGTTTCATCGTACTAGAGCGAGGTTCTAATACTGCGATAATTTTATTATCACCCACTTTATTACGTAAACCGCTTAACGTTAGATCAATTGCAGTAGGGTGATGAGCAAAATCGTCATATACCGTAACCCCATTAACCTCACCTTTAAACTCTAATCGACGCTTAGTATTGATAAAGGAGCCCAATGCTTCACAAGCTAAATCTGGGGTAACGCCTACATGGCGAGCCGAAGCTACGACCATAAGAGCATTACTTACATTATGATCACCGACTAAATTCCAGTTTACCTGCCCAACATTTTCATCATTGAAATAAACGTCAAATTGGCTGCCGTCTTTCTTAAGTTTACTCGCTTTCCATTCTCCTTCTTCACCCGTAAATTCAATCTCACTCCAACATCCTTGCTCTAGTACTTCAGCTAAGGGTTTATCTTGTTTAGGGGCAAAAATACGACCACTACTAGGCACCGTTCTTATAAGATGATGGAACTGACGTTGAATTGCAGCAAGATCATCAAAAATATCAGCATGATCAAATTCCAGATTATTTAATACTAACGTTCGTGGACGGTAATGAACAAACTTAGAACGCTTGTCAAAAAAAGCACTGTCATATTCATCGGCTTCAACCACAAAAAACATGCTTTCACCTAATCGTGCCGATTCCCCAAAGTTACCAAGTACACCACCGACGAGAAAACCAGGTTTATATCCACACTCTTCTAAGACCCAGGCTAGCATGCTTGATGTCGTCGTCTTACCATGAGTTCCTGCAACAGCCAGTACCCAGCGATCTTGTAATAGGAACTCTTGCAACCATTGAGGTCCTGAAGTGTATTTTAAATTTTTATCTAAAACATACTCCACACATGGGTTACCACGACTCATCGCATTCCCAATGACAACAAGGTCTGGCGCAGGATCTAACTGACTAGGATCAAAGCCTTCAATGATCTCAATACCTTGAGATTCTAATAACGTACTCATTGGAGGGTAAACGTTCGCATCACTACCTGTAACCTTATGTCCAAGTTGACGAGCTAAAGTTGCGGCTCCTCCCATGAAGGTGCCACAGATGCCAAGGATATGAATATGCATAATAAAAACCGTCTTATATTAAATTAAGTGAGTAATCCCGTTCTCGAGTTACTTCAATACTCTTAAAAAGTTCTGTGCTATAGAATGAATTACAGTAAACAGTAACACAACCATTATAAAGATAAATTGCACTCGTTTTATATTGGATTATAAATTGTAACTGACCCCATCCACCGTTGATATCTAATAACATGAGAATAAAAGGAATAACCCATGTCAGAAATAAGAACTTTAGGTGAGTTTATCGTCGCTAAACAGCACGATTTCCCTCATGCAAGTGGAGAGTTGTCATCATTAATCGGTTCCATTAAATTGGCAGCCAAAATAGTAAACCGAGAAATAAATAAAGCAGGGCTGGTTGATATTACAGGGGCTTCTGGTGATGAAAATATTCAAGGTGAACAACAACAAAAATTAGATATCTACGCCAATGATAAATTTAAAGCCGCATTAGAGAATCGAGACCAAGTGTGTGGCGTCGCAAGTGAAGAGGAAGATGAAGCAGTTGCGTTTAATAAGGAACTGAATAAAAACGCAAAGTATGTCGTGTTAATGGATCCATTGGATGGTTCTTCAAATATCGATGTTAATGTTTCTGTCGGTACTATTTTCTCCATTTATCGTCGTATTTCACCAATTGGCTCACCGGCAACCGAAGAAGATTTTCTACAGCCAGGAAATAAACAAGTTGCTGCTGGTTATATTATTTATGGTTCTTCTACCATGCTGGTTTATACCACAGGGAACGGAGTTCACGGCTTTACTTACGATCCATCTCTTGGTGTCTTCTGTTTATCTCATGAAGACATGAAAATCCCACAAGATGGTAATATATACTCCATTAATGAAGGGAATTACATACGTTTCCCTGAAGGAGTGAAGCAATATTTAAAATATTGCCAAGAAATAAAACCTGCGGAAAATCGCCCATATACATCACGTTATATCGGATCTCTCGTTGCTGATTTCCATCGTAATCTACTAAAGGGAGGGATTTATCTGTACCCAAGTACTCAAGCTTACCCAAATGGAAAATTAAGATTACTTTATGAATGTAATCCAATGGCAATGTTAATTGAAGAGGCGGGAGGAAAAGCGACAAGTGGAGAAGAACGGATCTTAGATATTACTCCGACCGAATTACATCAACGTGTACCTTTCTTTGTTGGTTCAATCAATATGGTCGATAAAGTACAAAATTTTCTTGATGAATGGCAAGATTAACAATATTTAGATACAAAAAAACCGAGTCCTAAGACTCGGTTTTTTATTGAAACTACTTACTAATTACTCAGCTGCAGCTTCTACTTCTGGGCGATCTACAAGCTCAATGTATGCCATTGGAGCTTTATCACCTGTACGGAAACCGCACTTCAGAATACGAGTATAACCACCAGCACGTTGTGCAAAGCGTGGACCTAACTCGGTAAATAGTTTTGCTACAACTTCGTTATCACGAGTGCGAGCAAATGCTAGACGACGGTTAGCAACACTGTCTGTCTTAGCTAATGTAATCAAAGGCTCAACTACACGGCGAAGCTCTTTTGCTTTTGGTACAGTCGTCTTGATAATCTCGTGACGAACCAAAGAGCAAGCCATATTGCTAAACATAGCTTTACGGTGGCTGCTGTTGCGGTTGAGTTGACGACCACTCTTACGATGGCGCATGACCTAATCCTTCTAACTAGATAATTAGTGAACTGATTAATCTTCAGCGATAGACGCTGGTGGCCAGTTCTCTAGGCGCATGCCTAAAGAAAGACCACGTGAAGCTAGAACATCTTTAATTTCAGTTAAAGATTTCTTACCAAGGTTTGGAGTTTTAAGTAACTCAACCTCAGTGCGCTGCACCAGATCACCAATGTAGTGAATCGCTTCTGCTTTCAAACAGTTAGCAGAGCGAACCGTTAGTTCAAGATCGTCTACAGGACGCAGTAGGATCGGATCGAACTCTGGCTTTTCTTCTTTTTCTTCAGGAACTCGTACATCACGAAGATCTACAAATGCATCCAATTGTTCAGCTAAAATTGTAGCTGCACGACGGATAGCTTCCTCAGGATCAAGCGTACCATTCGTTTCCATATCGATAACGAGTTTGTCTAAGTCAGTACGTTGCTCTACACGTGCCGCTTCAACCGCATAAGATATTTTATCTACTGGGCTATAAGTTGCATCGACAAGCAAACGACCGATTGGACGCTCATCTTCTTCAGTATGGATACGAGCTGTTGACGGTACATAGCCGCGACCACGCTCTACCTTGATTCTCATGCTGATTTCAGCATTGTCATCAGTTAAGTGGCAGATTACATGCTCTGGGTTCGCAATCTCAACATCACCATCATGGGTGATGTCACCTGCAACAACAGGGCCTGCACCAGACTTGTTAAGAGTAATGATAACTTCATCTTTACCCTCAACCTTAACGGCCAGGCCTTTAAGGTTTAGAAGGATTTCAAGGATATCTTCCTGAACACCTTCTTTGGTGCTGTACTCATGTAATACGCCTTCGATTTCTACTTCAGTTACGGCACAACCCGGCATTGAAGATAGTAAAATACGACGTAGAGCGTTACCTAGAGTATGGCCGAAACCACGCTCTAATGGCTCAAGAGTTACTTTTGCGTGAGTCAGGCTAACTTGTTCAATGTCAACTAGACGCGGCTTTAGAAATTCTGTTACAGAACCCTGCATTGTGTCCTCTCTTTATTTAAACTTTACTTAGAGTAAAGCTCGACGATCAAGTGTTCGTTGATGTCGGCAGACAAATCAGAACGTTCAGGAAGACGCTTAAACGTACCTTCCATTTTGCCAGCATCTACTTCAATCCAAGTTGGCTTTTCGCGTTGTTCAGCAACTTCTAGAGCAGCTTTAATACGTGATTGCAGTTTAGCTTTTTCACGAATTGAAACAACATCGTTAGCCGAAACTTTGAAAGAAGGAACGTTAACTACTTTACCATTAACTAGAATAGACTTATGACTAACTAGTTGACGAGATTCAGCACGTGTAGAACCAAAACCCATACGGTAAACTACGTTATCTAGACGACCTTCAAGAAGTTGAAGTAGGTTTTCACCTGTGTTGCCTTTAATACGAGCAGCATCTTTGTAGTAGTTACGGAATTGTTTTTCTAGTACGCCATACATACGACGAACTTTTTGCTTCTCACGAAGCTGAACGCCATACTCAGATAGACGACCGCGACGAGCGCCGTGTACACCTGGAGCGTTATCGATCTTACACTTGGTATCGATCGCACGTACGCCTGATTTAAGGAATAAATCAGTGCCTTCGCGACGGCTAAGCTTCAGCTTAGGACCCAAATATCTTGCCATGTTCTTTCTCCAATATTCCTAGAAACGAAACTTAAACGCGACGTTTCTTAGGTGGACGACAACCGTTATGAGGGATCGGAGTAGCATCAACAATATTTGTGATGCGGTATCCAGCAGCGTTTAACGCACGGATAGTTGACTCACGACCAGGACCAGGGCCCTTAACCATAACTTCAAGGTTCTTAACGCCATATTCTTTGGCCATTTCACCACAACGTTCAGCAGCAACTTGTGCAGCAAACGGAGTAGATTTACGAGAACCACGGAAACCAGAACCACCTGCAGTAGCCCAAGCTAGTGCATTACCTTGACGGTCAGTAATGGTTACGATTGTATTATTGAAAGAAGCATGGATATGCGCTACGCCATCCGCTACTTGCTTACGAACGCGCTTACGAGCGCGAGTTGGTTGTTTTGCCATTGTACTCTCTACCTTATCCGATTATTTTTTGATCGGCTTGCGCGGACCTTTACGGGTACGTGCGTTGGTTTTAGTACGCTGTCCACGCAACGGTAGACTGCGACGGTGACGAAGACCACGATAACAGCCAAGGTCCATAAGACGCTTGATGTTCATCGATACTTCACGACGTAAGTCGCCTTCTACAGTGTATTTGGCAACACCATCACGCAGAATATCAATCTGCTCATCATTCAGTTCACTGATCTTAACATCTTCAGCAATACCAACTGCAGCTAAAATAGCTTGCGAGCGGGTCTTACCGATGCCGTAGATTGCAGTAAGTGCAATTACAGCGTGTTTATGATCAGGAATGTTAATGCCTGCTATACGGGCCACTATTCACTCCTAGTACTTTTTCTTAAGAAGAGTCGCAACAAAGCCCGATGAGGATACGTTGCGACTATAACTACTTCTTTTGCACACAAAAGGTAGGCCGAGAAATATACTCGGCCTAGCTTAATATATCAAGTAAAAATTTCTGCTAATTAACCTTGGCGTTGTTTATGCTTTGGTTCAACACAAATTATACGCACAACACCGTTGCGCTTAATAACTTTACAGTTGCGGCAGATTTTCTTAACGGAAGCACGAACTTTCATTGCTAAACTCCGTAAATGGATCTGAAATTAACGGCCATAGCCTTTCAGATTAGCTTTCTTCAAAACGGACTCATACTGCTGAGACATCAGATGAGTCTGAACTTGTGCCATAAAGTCCATAATAACTACAACTACGATTAGTAGTGAAGTACCGCCAAAATAGAAGCGTACGTTCCATGCAATCATCATAAACTCAGGGATCAGACAGATGAAGGTAATATACATTGCGCCCGCTAGGGTTAACCGTGTCATCACTTTATCTATGTATTTCGTTGTCTGTTCACCTGGGCGGATTCCGGGTACGAATGCACCAGACTTCTTCAAGTTATCAGCTGTTTCACGCGGGTTAAAAACCAACGCGGTATAGAAGAAACAGAAGAAGATAATTGCTGCTGCATAAAGCATTACATATAATGGCTGACCAGGGCTTAACGCCATGGAAACATCAGTTAACCAACCGAATGTTCCTTCGCCATTACCACCAAACCACTGAGCCAATGTCCCAGGGAATAGTATAATACTAGATGCAAATATTGCAGGAATCACACCAGCCATATTAATTTTAAGTGGCAAGTGAGTACTTTGAGCTGCAAATACCTTACGGCCTTGCTGACGTTTTGCATAGTTAACGACGATACGACGTTGACCACGCTCCATGAACACTACAAAGTAGATAACTGCAAACGATAACACTGCAATTAGTAATAGAAGAAGCACGTGCAGTTCACCTTGACGCGCCTGCTGGATCGTTTCACCAATAGCTGGTGGTAAACCTGCAACGATACCTGTGAAAATAATCAAAGATATACCGTTACCGATGCCACGCTCAGTAATTTGTTCACCTAACCACATTAAAAACATGGTACCGGTAATTAAACTTACTGTCGCTGTTAGATAGAACATCATGTCAGGGTTAGAAACTAACCCTGGAATCATGCTTGGTAATCCGGTTGAAATCCCAATTGCTTGGAATGTCGCCAGAACCAAGGTGCCATAACGTGTGTACTGATTAATCTTACGACGACCAGACTCACCTTCTTTTTTCAATTCTGCTAGAGGAGGATGTACAACTGTTAACAGTTGTACAACGATAGATGCCGAAATATACGGCATAATACCTAGAGCAAGAATTGAGGCACGCGACAGTGCACCACCAGAGAACATGTTAAACATTTCAATGATGGTACCCTGCTGCTGTTCGAAAAGATCAGCAAGGACAGCAGCGTCAATCCCAGGAATTGGCACAAATGAGCCCGCACGGAACACTAAAAGCGCACCTATCACAAATAAGAGACGCGATTTCAGTTCAGCTAAGCCGCTCTGAGCACTATTTACTTCTTTTCCTGGTTTCTTTGCCATTGTACCTCATCCTTCGAGGATTATTCCTCGATCTTACCGCCTGCAGCTTCAATCGCAGCTTTAGCGCCTTTCGTTACGCGTAGACCTTTAACAGTTACAGCAGTAGCGATTTCACCAGAAAGTACAACTTTCGCGAACACAATGTTCTTAGTGATTACGTTAGCAGCTTTAAGGCTGTTTAGATCGATAACGTTACCTTCAACTTTAGCAAGTTCGCTTAAACGAACCTCTGCAGTCACTAGGCTCTTACGTGAAGTAAAGCCAAATTTAGGTAAACGTTGTTTCAGAGGCATTTGACCGCCTTCAAAACCAACGCGAACTTTACCGCCAGAACGTGATTTTTGGCCTTTATGACCACGGCCACCAGTTTTACCTAGGCCCGAACCGATACCACGACCAACACGCTTCTTAGAAGGGTTTGATCCAGCAGCCGGTGATAGAGTATTCAAACGCATTACTGATTACTCCTCAATCTTAACCATGTAGTGAACTTTGTTGATCATGCCGCGTACGCAAGCAGTATCTTCAAGTTCCACAGTGTGGTTGATGCGACGAAGGCCTAGACCTTTAAGACACAAAACGTGCTTAGGTAGGCGACCGATAGAGCTTTTAGTCTGAGTTACTTTGATAGTTTTAGACATGGTTCTTACTCCGAAATAGCTTCAACAGTTAGACCACGCTTAGCAGCTACCATCTCAGGTGACTTAACACTAGTTAGACCAAGAATCGTTGCACGAACAACGTTAATTGGGTTAGTAGAGCCGTAAGCTTTAGCTAGTACGTTGCGGACACCCACAACTTCTAGTACTGCACGCATAGCACCGCCAGCGATGATACCAGTACCTTCTGAAGCTGGTTGCATGTACACTTTAGAACCAGTGTGGCGACCTTTAACAGCGTGGTGAAGAGTACCTTCGTTAAGAGCGATCGTAAACATGTTACGACGTGCTTTTTCCATTGATTTTTGAATCGCAGCTGGTACTTCACGGGCTTTGCCGTAACCGAAACCAATGCGACCATTACCGTCACCAACAACTGTTAGTGCAGTAAAACTAAAGATTCGACCGCCTTTAACCGTTTTAGAAACACGGTTAACAGCAATTAGCTTTTCATTCAAATCTGTAGCTTGTTGTTGTTCTTTAGCCATCTTCCAACCCTACCTTAGAATTTCAGACCAGCTTCGCGAGCAGAATCTGCTAGCGCCGCTACTCGGCCGTGGTATTGGAAACCAGAACGATCGAAAGCAACATTAGTAATGCCTTTTTCGATAGCGCGCTCAGCAATTAATTTACCAATTGCTACAGCAGCTGCTTTGTTACTAGTATTTCCAACTTGCTCACGGATTGCCTTTTCTACAGTAGAAGCGGCAGCGATAACCTCTGAGCCGTTTGGTGCGATTACCTGAGCATACGTATGACGCGGAGTACGATGCACTACAAGGCGAGTTGCACACAGTTCAGCGATCTTACGACGTGCACGTGTAGCACGACGGATGCGAGATGCTTTCTTATCCATAGTGATACCCTACTTCTTCTTAGCTTCTTTAGTACGCACGATTTCATCGGCGTAACGAACACCTTTGCCTTTATAAGGCTCAGGTTTACGGTATGAACGAATATCCGCAGCAACTTGACCTACTACTTGCTTATCGCAACCAGTAATAATGATCTCAGTTTGAGTTGGACATTCAGCTTTAATACCTTCCGGAAGAGCATGCTCAACAGGATGTGAGAAGCCAAGAGTAAGGCCTACTGCGTTACCTTTCATGGTAGCACGGTAACCTACACCTTTAAGAGTTAGCTTCTTAGTAAAGCCTTCATTAACACCAACAACCATATTGTTTACTAGTGCACGAGCTGTACCAGCTTGTGCCCAAGCATTGGCAACGCCTTCGCGTGGACCAAATACAATAGAGTTATCTTCTTGTGAAACAACTACAGCGTTATTAAGTACGCGAGTTAGTTCACCTTTACCACCTTTGATAGTGATTTCCTGGCCGTTCAGTTTAACTTCTACGCCAGCAGGAAGAACCACAGGTGCTTTAGCAACACGAGACATATCCTACTCCTATTAAGCTACGTAGCAGATAATTTCGCCACCAAGACCAGCTTTACGCGCAGCGCGGTCAGACATAAGGCCTTTTGATGTAGAAATAACAGCAATACCAAGACCACCCATAACAGATGGTAACGCGTCGTTCTTCTTGTATACACGAAGACCTGGACGAGAAACTCGTTGGATTTGCTCGATAACTTGTTTAGCTTGGAAATACTTTAAAGTGATTTCTAGCTCAGGTTTGATGTCGCCTTCAACAGCGAAATCAGCGATGTAGCCTTCAGCTTTAAGTAGTGCAGCAATTGCAACTTTAAGCTTTGAAGAAGGCATTTTAACAGCAACTTTATTTGCTGATTGACCGTTGCGAACGCGGGTCAGCATATCCGAAATCGGATCTTGCATGCTCATATGATGTACTCCAAATGATTAAGTGGCAACTACCAGCTAGCCTTACGAAGACCCGGAATCTCGCCTTTCATGCAAGCTTCACGAACCTTAATACGGCTTAAACCGAACTTACGTAAATAACCATGTGGACGACCAGTTTGGTTACAACGATTGCGTTGACGAGATGCACTTGAATCACGTGGTAGTGATTGCAGTTTAAGAACTGCATTCCAACGATCTTCTTCAGAAGCATTTACATCGCTAATTAGAACTTTTAACGCAGCGCGCTTTTCAGCGAACTTAGTTACAAGTTTTGCACGTTTAGCTTCACGTGCTTTCATAGATTGTTTAGCCATAACAGTAACCCTTCACCTTACTTACGGAATGGGAAGTTAAAGGCAGCCAGCAGAGCTCGGCCTTCCGCATCTGTATTCGCAGACGTCGTGATAGTAATATCAAGACCGCGTACACGATCAACTTTATCATAGTCGATCTCAGGGAAGATGATTTGCTCGCGAACGCCCATGCTGTAGTTACCACGTCCGTCAAAAGACTTAGCGCTAACTCCACGGAAATCACGTACTCGAGGAAGTGCAATAGAAACTAAACGCTCTAAAAACTCCCACATACGTTCGCCACGCAGGGTTACTTTACAACCGATTGGGTAGCCTTCACGGATTTTAAAACCAGCAACAGATTTACGTGCTTTAGTAATCAATGGCTTTTGGCCAGAGATAATTGCCATATCGGCAGCAGCGTTTTCTAGAAGCTTTTTATCATTGATTGCTTCACCAACACCCATATTTAGGGTGATTTTTTCAACCCTAGGGACTTGCATGACGCTTGAGTAGCTGAACTCTTTGGTAAGCTCAGCGACTACAGACGACTTGTAGTAATCATGCAGTTTCGCCATAGTAGAACTCCAAATTGCTTCTATCTATTAGTTAGAAATGGTTTCACCGTTAGATTTGAAGAAACGCACTTTTTTGCCTTCTTCAAAACGGAAACCGATACGGTCCGCTTTACCAGTTGCATCGTTGAAGATTGCGATATTTGAAGCATCAATTGCTGCTTCTTTCTCAACAATACCACCTTGCTGACCAAGAGCCGGTACAGGCTTTTGGTGCTTTTTAACAAGGTTGATACCTTCAACAATAACTTTACCAGTTTCAAGAACCTTAGTTACTTTACCTTTCTTGCCTTTATCTTTACCGACAAGAACGATTACTTCGTCATTACGACGGATTTTAGCTGCCATTTTTCGCTCCTTACAGAACTTCGGGTGCTAGTGAAACGATTTTCATGAATTTCGCATTACGAAGTTCACGAGTCACTGGACCAAAGATACGTGTACCGACTGGTTGCTCAGTAGTGTCATTCAACAATACGCAAGCATTACGGTCGAAGCGAATGATAGAACCGTCTGGGCGACGAACGCCTTTACGAGTGCGCACTACTACCGCCTTCAGAACATCACCTTTTTTAACTTTACCGCGAGGAATTGCTTCCTTAACAGTAACTTTAATGACGTCTCCGATATGTGCATAACGGCGGTGAGAGCCACCCAGAACCTTAATACACATTACCTTGCGCGCACCAGAGTTATCTGCAGCGTCAAGTGTACTTTGCATTTGGATCATTGTTAGTGCTCCGCTAAATATTTAAACTAGACCCATCACGGGTCGGGCTGCCTCTTTAAAAGAGATGGGGATTATATCACCATTTTTTTTATAAAGGTAGTCAAAAAATAAACGGCTCTAAAAAAATTCAGAGCCGCTTAAAGTCGCTATAGAATCAACAAATTAAGCTTTTGCTTTTTCTACAATGTTTACCAATGTCCAAGACTTAGTCTTAGAAAGAGGACGACATTCACGAATTACAACTAAGTCGCCTTGGCCACATTCGTTGTTTTCATCATGTGCGTGAAGCTTAGTCGTGCGCTTGATGTATTTACCGTAGATCGGGTGTTTCACCATGCGCTCAATAGCAACAACAATAGACTTGTCCATTTTGTCGCTAATTACACGACCTTGCATAGTACGAATTTTCTCGCTCATTATGCGCCAGCCTTCTCATTCAGTAAAGTTTTAACACGTGCGATATCACGACGTACAGCTTTTAGAGTATGAGTCTGCTGTAGTTGACCAGTCGCAGCTTGCATACGCAAGTTAAACTGTTCACGTAGCAAATTCAAAAGCTCTTCATTTAGCTCTTCAACGTTTTTCTCGCGTAGATCTTGTGCTTTCATCACATCACCTGCTTAGTTACAAAAGTAGTTTTGATAGGCAGTTTACGTGCCGCTAGGCGGAACGCTTCACGTGCCAACTCTTCAGGTACGCCGTTCATTTCGTACATTACCTTTCCAGGTTGGATTTGGGCTACCCAGTACTCAACGTTACCTTTACCCTTACCCTGACGAACTTCAAGCGGTTTTTCTGTGATAGGTTTGTCTGGGAACACACGGATCCAGATTTGGCCTTGACGTTTAACATGACGTGTCATAGCACGACGTGCCGCTTCGATCTGACGTGCAGTTAGACGACCACGGCCTACAGCTTTAAGACCGAATTCGCCGAAGCTTACTTCAGTGCCTTTAGCAAGACCACGGTTACGACCAGTCATAACCTTACGGAACTTAGTACGTTTTGGTTGTAGCATCAGTCAGCTCCTTACTTACGGCTTCTACGCTGCTTCTTAGGCTTGTCAGCCTTAGGCTCTACTGCATTAGCAGCTGGCATACCGCCTAGAACTTCACCTTTGAAGATCCAAACTTTAACGCCAATCACACCATATTGCGTATGAGCTGAAGCAGTTGCGTAATCAATGTCAGCACGTAGAGTATGTAGAGGTACACGACCTTCACGATACCACTCAGAACGTGCGATTTCAGCACCGCCTAAACGGCCGCCTACTTGTACTTTGATGCCTTGAGCGCCTAGACGCATTGCATTTTGTACCGCACGCTTCATAGCGCGACGGAACATAACACGACGTTCTAGTTGAGAAGCAATGCTATCAGCTACAAGGTGAGCATCTAGCTCAGGCTTGCGAACTTCTGCAATGTTGATTTGCGCTGGAACACCTGCGATTTTAGCTACGCCTGCGCGTAGTTTTTCTACGTCTTCGCCTTTCTTACCGATTACTACGCCTGGACGAGCAGTGTGAATAGTCACACGGATGCTCTTCGCAGGACGCTCGATAACGATGCGAGATAGAGATGCTTTTTTCAGTTCTTTAGTAAGATACTGACGTACCTTGAAGTCGCCGTCTAGGTTGTCAGCGAACTCTTGGCTACTAGCAAACCATGTAGCATTCCAAGGCTTAACGATGCCAAGACGAATACCATTAGGATGTACTTTTTGACCCATTTGCTTAATCTCCTAGTCTTTAACGATCAGCTACAACGATAGTGATGTGGCTTGAACGCTTCAAGATGCGATCTGCACGACCTTTAGCACGAGGCATAATACGCTTCATGATTGGGCCTTCGTCTACGAAGATTTTAGCGACATTTAGATCGTCGATATCTGCACCTTCGTTGTGTTCAGCGTTTGCGATAGCAGACTCAACAACTTTTTTAATAATTACTGCAGCTTTTTTGTTGCTGAAAGTAAGAATTTCAAGAGCCTGGTCTACTGATTTCCCACGAATTTGGTCCGCAACTAAGCGAGCCTTTTGTGGAGAAATGCTGGCAAAACGATGTTTAGCAATAGCTTCCATATTCTACCTCCTAACGCTTTTTAGCTTTCTTATCTGCAGCGTGGCCGCGATAAGTACGAGTAGGTGCAAATTCGCCCAGCTTGTGACCAATCATGTCTTCTGTAACGAAAACTGGTACATGCTGGCGACCATTATGGACAGCGATGGTCAAATTGATCATAGTTGGGATGATCATTGAACGACGGGACCAAGTCTTAATAGGCTTTTTGTCTCCGCTTTCCACCGCTTTCTCTACCTTCTTCAGCAAGTGTAGGTCAATGAAAGGACCTTTCTTGAGAGAACGTGGCATGGCGATTCCTCTTTATAGATTATTTGTTACGACGACGTACAATGTACTTGTCAGTAGATTTATTCTTACGAGTCTTGAAGCCCTTAGTAGGCATACCCCAAGGTGATACTGGGTGACGACCGCCTGATGTACGACCTTCACCACCACCGTGTGGGTGATCCACTGGGTTCATTGCAACACCACGTACAGTTGGACGAACACCGCGCCAGCGTGTAGCACCGGCTTTGCCTAGCTCACGTAGCATGTGTTCAGAATTACCAACTTCACCGATAGTCGCACGACCTTCAGAAAGAACTTTACGCATCTCACCAGAACGTAGACGTAATGTCACGTAAGCGCCATCACGAGCGATGATTTGTGCGTATGCACCAGCAGAACGTGCAACTTGCGCGCCCTTACCAGGTTTTAATTCAACACAGTGAACAGTAGAACCTACTGGGATGTTGCGCAATGGTAAGCAGTTACCTGCTTTGATTGGCGCATCAACACCTGATTGTACTGTATCGCCGGCTTTAAGACCTTTTGGTGCGATAATGTAACGACGCTCACCGTCTGCGAACAGAACTAGTGCAATATTTGCACTACGGTTTGGATCGTATTCTAAACGTTCAACGATAGCTGGAATGCCATCTTTAGTACGTTTAAAGTCAATTAGACGGTAGTGTTGCTTATGACCACCACCAACGTGACGTACTGTAATACGACCGTTATTGTTACGACCACCAGATTTAGAATTTTTCTCTAAAAGAGGTGCGTATGGCTTACCCTTATGTAGGTCAGCGTTAACGATTTTTACAACGTGACGACGACCAGGGGAAGTCGGCTTACATTTAACAATAGCCATTTTTAACTACTCCTGTTATTCCGCGCCGCCAACGAAGTCTAGGTCTTGACCTTCTTTCAAGATTACGTACGCTTTTTTCACGTCTGAACGACGGCCTTGGCGTGCACCTTGACGTTTGGTCTTGCCCTTAGTGATAAGGGTATTTACAGACTTAACTTCAACTTCAAACAACTTTTCTACTGCTGCTTTAATCTCTTTTTTTGTTGCATTGATTACTACTTTGAAAACAATAGTGTTATTGCCTTCAGCAGTCATCGTTGCTTTTTCAGAGATATGTGGGCCACGTAGAACTTTTAGTAGACGCTCTTCACTGATCATGCCAGCATCTCCTCAACTTGCTTAACTGCAGCAGCAGTCATTAGAACCTTGTTGAATGCAACAAGACTTACTGGATCAATACCAGCAACGTCACGTGCGTCAACTTTATATAGGTTACGAGCAGCTAAGAATAGATTCTCGTCTACTTCGCCAGTTACGATAAGAACATCGTTAAGCTCAAGTTCTTTAAGCTTAGCAACTAGCTCTTTAGTTTTTGGTGCTTCAATTGAGAAGTCTTCAACAACGATCAAACGATCTTGACGAACTAACTCAGAAAGAATGCTTTTAAGAGCACCACGGTACATTTTTTTGTTTACTTTCAAGCTGTGATCTTGTGGTTTCGCAGCGAAAGTAACACCACCTGAACGCCAGATTGGGCTACGAATAGTACCCGCACGAGCTCGGCCTGTACCTTTTTGACGCCATGGCTTAGCGCCACCGCCAGATACTTCAGAACGTGTTTTTTGAGCGCGAGTACCTTGACGAGCACCTGCTGCATACGCAACAACTACTTGGTGTACAAGAGCCTCGTTAAACTCACGTCCGAAAGTAGTTTCGGAAACAGTTAGTGCCGCAGCACCTTTAACCATTAGTTCCATTACATACTCCTAAGACGTTATGCTTTAACAGCTGGTTTAACGATCACGTTGCCACCTGTTGAGCCTGGTACTGCACCTTTAATAAGAAGCAGATTGCGCTCAGCGTCAACACGTACGATCTCTAAGTTTTGAGTAGTACAACGCTCAGCACCCATGTGACCCGCCATTTTTTTGCCTTTAAATACGCGACCTGGAGTTTGACATTGGCCAATTGAACCCGGAGCACGATGAGACAAAGAGTTACCGTGAGTCATATCTTGAGTAGCGAAGTTCCAACGCTTAATTGCGCCTTGGAAGCCCTTACCTTTAGATGTACCAGTAACGTCTACTTTTTTGATTTCGTTAAAGATTTCAACACTTAGCTCAGCGCCAACTGTGAATTCTTCACCGTTTTCTAAACGGAATTCCCAAAGACCGCGACCTGCTTCAACACCTGCTTTCGCAAAGTGACCAGCTTCAGGCTTAGATACGCGGTTAGCTTTCTTAGAACCACAAGTAACTTGAATTGCGTTGTAGCCATCAGTTTCTACAGTTTTCACTTGAGAAACACGGTTAACTTCAACTTCAACAACAGTTACTGGGATAGAAACGCCTTCTTCGGTAAAGATGCGGGTCATGCCCACTTTACGACCGACTAGACCAATCATAATAATCTCCCCTTAACCTAGGCTAATTTGAACATCAACGCCAGCAGCAAGGTCTAAACGCATTAGTGCGTCAACAGTTTTATCTGTTGGCTCAACAATGTCGATTAAACGCTTGTGAGTACGAATTTCGTACTGGTCACGTGCGTCTTTGTTAACGTGAGGAGAAGTAAGAACAGTAAAACGCTCTTTACGAGTAGGTAGTGGAATAGGACCACGAACCTGAGCGCCAGTGCGCTTAGCTGTTTCAACGATCTCCGCTGTAGACTGATCGATTAGTTTGTAATCAAAAGCCTTTAGGCGGATACGAATACGTTGGTTCTGCATGAGACAGAGCTCCAATAATAAATACACAAACAATATCGCCACTCAATCTCGAATAAACGAGAGAATGCCGATTGATTTATGTGAAACCATAGGTCCAAAATTAGGACACATTGTCAGTTAACTTATATTAGAGATTAATTCAATGATTACTCATCAAGGTAAGCTCTAATAATATTAACCGCGAACATAAGCTGAGTATTCATTCTAAGTTCTAATCTTACATTGTAAGTAATTAGAACTTTCCTCGCTGCTCATTGGTTCACAACTGACTTAAGCCAGTGCGATGCATTATACAGATCACACTTTTAGATGCAAGTGTTGTTTGAAAATTAAACGAAACATTTTTAAAAGAGAGTAAATAAGAAGAGAATTGGAGATGTATTCAGTTTGAACTGATTTTGTTATTTCAACATAACACGTTAATAAAGAAACCCGGGGATTGCTTTTTATTGACCTTCAAATTTTAACTCTCTAAGTAACCGCCCTATTCTCTATACGCCAAACAACAAAAAGGGAAGCCTAAGCTTCCCTTTTTTAGTTATGCGATTATCGCAAAATCTTTAGCTATTAAGCGAAGATTTTAGCAACAACACCAGCACCAACTGTACGGCCACCTTCACGGATTGCGAAGCGTAGACCTTCGTCCATTGCGATTGGAGCAATTAGCTCAACCGTCATTTGAACGTTATCAC
>NZ_CAWPRC010000154.1:0-44101 GCF_963890165.1 Aliivibrio sp. SR45-2
TGTATATTTTTTATAGGGTTTTATTTATGGTTTAAATAAAAACATGGCGTATTTTACTGTAGAAAATAAAGCCTATAATAAATAGACTTATTCTATGTTTACACTAATAAGCTAATGTTGATTCTGCTAATTATGATGTTGATTTTCTTATTAACATTAGTTTCAATAACATTGATTAACGCTCAAGAATAATTACTGTTTCTTTCATTGCATTATCAAGGATTTCTCTGCGTTTCTGCATTGCGGCTAACAATGTGCTACCAAGCCATAAGCTATACATCATACGAGAGGTGTCTTCTGGGTTTTGAATAGTGAAGTCGTTCTCAGCATTGCCTTGTTCAAAGAACTGAGCCATACGTTGAATCACTTTTTCTGCGCCTTCAGCCATAACCATCTGCATTTTTCCAGACGCTCCAGAGATTTCACCTGCCAGTTTTACGACTAGACATTTAATATGGAAATCTTCGGTCAATTTAGAGGTTGCCCAGTATTCGAAATACGCTTTTACACGCTCACTGCGAGTCATTGCCTCATCATTCAGAAAAGATTCTAGCGTAGCTAAGTGTTCTTCAAAGTAGTCACTCAGTAAGATCTCTCCAAAATGCTCTTTAGATTTGAAGTAATGATAAAACGAACCTTTCGTTCCTTCGGCTTCATTGATGATTTTCATCAAGCCTACGCCAGCAAAACCATGTTCATTAATCAGTGTAAACCCTGCATCGAGCATAGATTGTCGCATGTCTTTCATCATTATTTACCTGTTACTAAAGTAAGCTAGAAAGTGTAACTGGCCTGTATACCAACCGTCCAGTTTAATTTGGTCAAAAATGTGTCAATAAAAAAGGTTGTAACATTAGTCAGTCACAACCTTTTCTTTTTATTTTGTAAATCGAATACGTATTGGTGTCGTGTAATTAAACTCAACATTATCAAAACTGTCTAAATGATGATTTTTGATTAGTGCTTGTAAATTATCAACGTACGCTTGCCCACGGGTTGAATAATGAGACAGTGACTCAACCAACTCATAGCCTGATAACTTATTATCTTTGCGTAATTGTTGACGTAACGTCCAAAGATCATGGTAAGCCGATGTTGTGTTTAAGTTGTACATATAGCGCGCAGTACCTTCAAAAAGGTTATCAAATGCGGCCACTTTTACATGCCCACCAGGGGTACTTAAATACTTACCGCCTTGAGATGACAGATGTTCACCAAATAAGCTATTACCATTGATAGCGAAGTAACTTGTACCCCAACCACTTTCATCGATACCTTGAGCAAGCACCATGCCTACTGGGATAATATCAAGATGAAGAAGTAACTCATCGATGTTGTTGGTTTTAACATCATAAGACGCCATTAAATTACTCATCCACAGACTTTCTTCTTTTGTCCATTCTGTTTTTGGTTGTTTGGATAATGAAATCGCTTCATTTCTAACGGTAATGATGTGCTTATTTACATCAATAATTGTTGGTAGTAATAAACGAATAAATCCTGATATTTTCTCTTCTACTGGTAACGAATTTAAATTATCAGGAAGATTTTCAACAAAGAAAACAGGGACCGTATTATTTTTTTTAATGTTGCTTAATTGGTATTGATGCTCTTTAAACTCACTAATAAGAGATTGTGCTGAGTGAATTGTTTCTACTTTCACCTCAGGATAAGGCTG
Organism: Aliivibrio sp. SR45-2; assembly: GCF_963890165.1. NCBI lineage: Bacteria > Pseudomonadati > Pseudomonadota > Gammaproteobacteria > Vibrionales > Vibrionaceae > Aliivibrio > Aliivibrio sp. SR45-2. The sequence goes on from NZ_CAWPRC010000154.1 coordinate 1,679, forward strand.
GGTTATTTTCTCTGGAGAGAGGGGAAGCGACGTATTAGCGATCGCACTTGATGACGCAATTAATAACAAAGAGGCCGAAATATGTTTTAACTTTTTAGATAAAGACATTCATTGAGTTCCGTTTTCTGTTAGATAAGCATTTGGTGCTTATCTATGGCGTTAATATTGGTTTATCCCAGAAAATTACATTAGGGGGATCTAAAACGGCGCTATAATTAGCACCGTTTTTAGTGTTATTTAAGGGAGAGTAATGCGTTTGTTACTCTTCAATAATAGTCACTTTTTCAATAATGATACTCTCTTTTGGAACATCATCAAATTCACCCATTGATTTTGTTTTTATTTTGGCAATTTTCTTAACTACATCCATACCTATTGTCACTTCACCAAACACGGTATAGCCCCAACCAGCGTTTGTGGTTGCTGTGTGATCAAGGAAGGTATTGTTCGCGATGTTAATAAAAAACTCACTAGTTGCAGAGTGAGGCGCATCGGTACGAGCCATCGCGATTGTACCATTTAAGTTTTTTAAACCGCGGTTTGCTTCATTAACAATAGGGGCGCGCATTTCTTTCTCTTGCATATCAGCAGTAAACCCGCCGCCTTGGATCATAAAACCTTTAATCACGCGATGAAAAATTGTACCTTCATAAAAACCGTCTTGGCAGTACTTTAAAAAGTTCTTTGAGCTAACAGGTGCTTTTTCTTTATTAAGCTCAATATGAATATCGCCAAAGTTGGTAGTTAAAATAATCATCTTTCAGTAACCGTGTAAGTTAAAAATTAAGGAGCGACAGTATACGCATTTACTTCTTCAAGCTATATAGAAAAGGCATTATTCATAAAACGAGAATCAGTGAACCGAGGCGTTAATTAAGTGAACTTTGGCTTCACGAGTTCTATTTTACGTTGAAGTGTGAAAATAATGCGGAGCCAACGTGAACGATAATGTCATTACGCTCTGCCAATGTAAGGTCCGTTTGAGTTAGATAAATACTGATGATCAACGGTAAGCGATGTTCATTCCAAATAATTGCGGTGATCCCACGAGACCCATAACCTCCAGCCCCAGAGCGATCAGCAATAGACCAATGTATTGGTAAAATAGATCGTAATAGGGGATCAGACACCTTGTTATCCATCATCCACTTTTTCAGTGTCACTTTATCGGTGGTGGTCAGTGTATTACCTAACAGAAGTTTGTTAATGGTATTAACCATTGCAATAGGTGTTGTTGTGTCTCTGATATCGCCTTTTTTTGCCTCATTCAATGTAGGTTCAATGCGATCCAGTTGTGTCGTGCTATCCCCCATTAATCGAAGAAAAGCAGTTAGCGAACTTGGGCTGCCTATTTGCTGTAATACGATATTGGCGGCGGTGTTATCACTCATGAGCATTGTGGCTTCACAGGCTTTTTCTGTAGAAATGCTTTTACCTACGTACTTTTCTGTTATTGGAGACCAAGGGATTAAATCCTTTTGTGCGATGGCTGTTTCTGTTTTTTTATTAATGATTTTTTTGTCTGCGTCATGCAGCATCTTCGCACAAGCAAGTGTTTTAAAGGTGCTCATCATTGGAAATCGTTGATTGCCTTTATAGCTCCATATTTGGTTTGTTTTAGTATCTAAAACGGCCACACCAATGTCACCGGATGTTTGTTTTTCAAGAGCGATTATCGTGTCATTAAGTGATGCAGCCATTGAGGTGTTGGCGAATAGCATAAATAAGATAAAAAATAGGGGCAAAACCGTCTTACGTATCATGTCATTAGTTCTCATATTTTCTTATGTATCTTGGTAGCATGCTTTCATTACCTAACAAACCGCCTTGGTGGATATAAAGAAGTGTGGTATTGGGATTATTGGGTAGCCAATCAACCAGACAACGCCACATTAATGGGTCATACAGCAATTCAAACTCTACATTGGTTTGGTCGTGTAATTGTTTCCAAATATCGTAATCGTGACGGTATAATTTACCAAAGTGATGTTTTTTAGTTGGTGTTAATATTTCAGGATGGTCGGTTTCACCAAGCTCCAGAAATTGATCTGTGAGATACTGATTTCCTCCAACGCAAGCACAGGTAATAACTTTGATATCGTGTGCTTTTAAATGCTTATGAAGAAAGAGTGCGGTTGTTCCTGTACCTGATGGTAAAGCAACCGTTAGAGAGGTGAGTGCCTGTTCTTCTTTCCAAATGATAAGTTCTTGAGCTAATTGATTTACGCCACTTTCTGCCAGACCACAACGACCACCTTCAGGTACAAATAATTCATGTTCTTTAGGGTGTCTTATATGTTGAATGTAATCCAAACTGCTTAAGACTGAATCATCATCTTGTTTTGCACTTTCAAGTGAATTTAGAGCAATAATATTTGCCCCAAGATCTAACGCCGCGCGGTAATTGCCTTTGGGATTCTCTTTTAAAAAAGAGGGGATATGATCAACATAAAAATCGAGGTGCCATTCTTTTAATGTCGCCAATGCGGCTAATGAGTACAGTGAATTTGCTTGTGGTGAGCCGTAGCCAATCAGTGTCGTGATATTTGGAAAGTCACCTTCTAATAGTCCCATGAACTTTCGAGCTTTGTTACCAGAGAATTGGGGATGAAGTTGGTCGTCGCGTTTTAAATAGAAATCGACACCATTGAATTGATGTAGAGTTACTGGGCTATTTTCGATTTTCATGATGAGGTTTGAATATAAAAAGAAGAGGGGAAGATAATGACCTTTCTGTTAGTTAGAAAGGTCATATAAGGCGCTGATGATAATTAATAATTACTTTTTCATCATCGATTTTAAAGCCGCAAACGGATTGTGCGTTGCTGATTGGTGATCATCTTCACCTGCTTTAATCTCTGAGCCATATTGATCGTGTTCTGTGTATTTAGAGTGCTCGTGATCATGGCAGAACAAACATAATAGTTCCCAATTACTGCCATCATTTGGATTGTTGGTGTGGTCGTGATCTTTATGGTGAACCGTTAATTCTCGTAGGTTTGAATACACAAATTCACGAGCACAATTACCACAAACCCAAGGGTATAGTTTTAATGCTTTTTCACGGTAACCACTTTCTTGACGGGCATAAGTGCTACTAGAGCCATAAAAATCAGATGACATAATAATCAATTTCCTTTCTAACCTTTTAATTATAAAGGTTTTTCTTTAAAAATAACGACTTAGCATAAGAGCTTCATGTATATATAAACATATAAATACCCATAACGGTATTGTTTTACATCACAATGCAGTCATTTTTTTAAAGTGAGGAATGTACGCAGATTAATGAATTATTTCTGATTCACTTTGTTATTGCTTTTCTTTAAAAGACGTTGAATCGCAAAGGTAATTAAAGACGCTTTAAATATATGTACAAAAGCAGTGTATTGACCAAAAAATGTCAGTGGAACGAAGAGAAATATGATTAATAGAATAATGATGAATTCATAACGGCCAAGATTTCTTATCTCCCATCTTTTTATATCTTTGCTCTTTTCTTCATCCGTTTTAACGGAATCATTATGATTTTTAATTGATAAGAACAACAAAGGAAAGGTGATAAGTAAAAACAGGGGACGAAATTCAACGAATCCGAAATAATCACGATGTTGTAATAATGAATCCATGCAAAAAACAACAAGGGTAGTTGCGACTAAATATCGCAAAAAGTGATGCGATTTGATCATTGTTTCTAAATCTTTAAGACGTAAGTTTTTTAAATTCTCATTATTCATTTTTACTTCACTTAAATACGATTGATAACTATTATCAATAAATTATACAAAAAAAGTATAAAAAAGATATTGTTTTATTGAGTTTTTTTGAGGTGAAGGGATTAGAAAATAAAACGGTCAATTTTGAGAAGGAAGGATTAAGACTAAGCATTGTGCCGTTACTGACCTATATTTCTTGAATAATTAAGAAAAGGCCAGTGACATTGTAATCTTGACTGTTAAAGTAAGCGCTGGATTTATATGGACAGAGAATCACCGTGTGAAAGGAGAACAAATGCGCTCAAAATTAGAACTGAGAGTTCCGCCCCCGCTAGTCATGTTGTTGTTTATGGCAACAGTGTTCATTTTTGACTACCTTGCTCCTTTTAACCTGTTTTACTTGCCTTTGTTGAGCTACGTTCTTGTTCTCGGTTTGATTACTTTAGGTGGGGTAATTGCGTTGTGCGGAGTAAAAGAATTTCGAGAGGCAAAAACAACGGTTAATCCACTTAAACCAGAAAGCAGTTCTTCATTAGTCAGTTCTGGTATTTATCAATACACCCGTAATCCTATGTACCTTGGGTTACTACTGGCTTTGTTGAGTAGTGTTGCTTATACCCAACATCCACTTGGTTTAGTGAGTGCGTTAGGTTTTGTTCTTTATATGAATCGTTTTCAAATTGAACCAGAAGAAAAAATGCTGGTTAAACTGTTTGGTGAGGACTTTAAAGTGTATGCCAATCAGGTGAAGCGTTGGTTTTAACTAGGGGATATCCTCACTAGTATGGTGCGGTCTGGGTCTTATTCCTCTCATTCTAATTGCTGAAATGGTACCAGATACCCAGAATTATGTTTTACTCATCATTATCTCTCTATTTTTGATTGTTATCGTGATTGTTTGAATGAGATTAAGTATATTAATTTCATTAATGATAAAAATAGCGAGATATAAAAGTATGAATTCCATATTTGGAACTATTGATGATCTGTTTTTGTTTTGTAAAGTAGTGCAACTGGGATCTCAACAAGCAGCCGCAAAAGCATTGGGATTACCCGTTTCGACCGTCTCACGCCGTTTATCATTAATGGAAGAGAAGCTGAATGTTCGATTGTTAGAGAAGAAAGGTCGAGAGCTTGTTCCGACTCAAACAGGCCAACATTACTATCAGTTATTAGAAGACCAATTTAATCTACTAGAAAGTAACTGCCACCAATTGAGTGAACAGGTTGAAGAGGTTGTTGGAAATATTCGATTGTCTTTGCCTTATCGTTTTTACAATTTCTACGTTAGAGAATTAATTACTGATTTTTTATTAGAGTTCCCACAAACGTCAATTGAAATTAATTTATGCGCCGAAGATGCGTTACCAAAAACAGACAGAGACTTAGTGCTTACGTTTGATATTAGCCGAGCAGAGGACATGATTGCTCGTCCTTTATTCTTAGCTCAGCATGGTGTCTTTGTCGCAATGTCTTATTGGGATAAGCATAAAGTCGCTCAAATCGAAGAACTTGATTGGATTCGATTAGACGATCAAAAGACCATGACATACACCGATCAAACTCAAACATTAAAGCAGATCCACATTCATCCTCGTTTGCAAGTGAATGATATTGGTCAAGTGCTTCATGCCACGGTGAAAGGGCTAGGTGCTGCAACATTACCTTATCATTTGATCATGCCTGAGATGGATCTTATTGAAATATTTTCCGATCATAAGTTCCCACCAAGACAATCTTTTTTGGTGTATAAACAACGAAAATTTCAACCTAAAGCATTAACTATTTTAATTGAACGTCTCATTGCCACAATGCCTTAATTTTTGACATTATTCTGACTTTTCTTTGAGTTGTTTCGTCTTAGAGGTCACGAAATTATTCATCAAAACGGATTAAAATAAGTTCATAAATTAAGCATCATGGCTAGGTGTATTATGAAAAATAAAATCAAACTGATTATTAAAATTGTTCTGTTTTTTGCGTTTTTTGGAGTCGTTGGGCATGTTTTTGCAGCAGAAACGCTGTCTGCAAAGGCGATTGTTGAAAAATCAGATAAGCAGATGCGAGGAGAGTCAAGATACATAGAATTGACCATGAACGTCATCCGTCCTGATTCGACACGAAGTCTGAGTATGAAAAGTTGGAATAAAGGAGAAGGCCTTTCTTTAGTGCTTGTTACCGCTCCCGCAGAAGAACGGGGAAATGCGTCTCTGAAACGTGACAATGAGATTTGGAATTGGGATCCAAGAGCTGAGAAGGTCAGTAAAATTGTGCCATCAAAATTAGACCGATTTTGGTTGGCATCGGACTTTACGACTAATGATGTGATCAACCAATCATCGATAGTGGCCGACTATGATCAAAAAATCATCAAAGAAGAGGTGATTGACGGCGATAAAACGTGGGTGATTGATGCCATTGCAAAACCAGATGCCCCTATCATGTTGAGCAAAGTGCGTTTATGGATTTCACAAAAGACGTTTATTCAACGTAAAGTCGAATCATACGATGAGTTTAATAAATTAGTTAATACGATGAGCACGAATGATATAAAAGAGTTTAATGGCCGCAATGTTGCCACTCGTATCGATATGATCCCTGCCAATAAATCGGGTTATAAAACCGAAATTCTTATTAATAAAGCGCATTTCGATTTCATTATTGATGATGAATTTTTCTCTAAATTACAAATGAAATCGTTACGTAATTGATTCTTGTAAATTGATGTGAATTACAAACATACACAACGAAAGCCCTAATGAAATAATACCTCTATTAGGGCTTTTTTATGAATTCAAATAGATACGTTCAGTAGAAATAATCCAATCTACAAAGAGTTGAGAAGCGAAATGATCACTGTCTTCTGAAACCGATAAAAAGAAGGCATTCGTGTTAAATTCAACCGGCTTGGTTAACGCAACCAATCCCCCTTGTTCTATTAATTCCCTTACATGCCAATCCCAAGCTAGTGCAATTCCCGCATCATTAACCGCGGCTTGAATAACGGAAACTTGATCCTCAACTTGAATAACATTTTGAGGCGGTTGGTATTCGATTCCATACACATCAGCCCACGATTGCCAATCTTCCCAAAATGATAAGGTCTCTTTAAGTAAAGAGTAAATGATTATTTTTATTTATTGAGTCCATTTATTAATACGTAAATAGAGTGATTTTGTGTGGAAATTGGCAATGTAAAGAAGATAAATGGCAAGAACTTACCGCATAATGTGAGATAGATCTTGACCTTAATCTGATAGGACATAAACTCCATTGATTAGTATTATTTTATAACAGGCGTTTGAGCTCTCTCTGACGCCTGTTTCTATTCATTGACGAGGTTAAGTCATGTCTAAACGTGATTATTATGAAGTCCTTGGTGTCTCTAAAAGCAGCACAGAAAAAGAGATTAAAAAAGCGTACAAACGTCTTGCGATGAAATACCACCCAGATAAGAATCAGGGTGATCCACAAGCCGCAGACAAGTTCAAAGAAATCAAAGAAGCGTATGAAATTTTAACGGATGCCGATAAACGCGGGCAATACGATGATTATGGTCACGCTGCATTCCAAAATGGTGGCTCAGGTGGCGGTGGTGCTGGCTTTGGTGGTCAGAGCCAAGGCTACGGCGGATTTGAAGATATTTTTGGTGGTGCATTTGGTGGCGGCGGGCGCAGTCGTGGTGGGTTTGAAGACATGTTCTCTCAACAACGCCGTCCTCGTCCACAAAAAGGCCAAGATCGTCAGTTTAACTTAACAGTTGAATTTGCGGATGCCATTAATGGGTGTGAGCAAGTCATCGAATTACCAATTAATGGTGAGAATAAAAAAATCAACGTCAAAGTACCTGCGGGTATTGATGATGGTGAGAAAATTCGCTTTTCTGGTAAAGGCGAATCTGGAACCAATGGTGGTCCGGCTGGGGATTTATTAATTCAAATTAATACTCGTCCTCATGAGATTTTAAAACGTGATGGTAATGATTTAATTTGCCCTGTTACAATGGATTTTGCAACCGCAGCTCTTGGTGGTGAAGTTGAGATCCAAACGTTAGAAAGCCGCTTTAAATTGAAAGTGCCTGCAGGTACTCAAAGTGGTCGTAAATTCCGAATGAAAGATAAAGGCGTGAAAGGCCGTAAAGGAATTACAGGGGATCTAATGGTAGAGATTATCGTAGCGACTCCGACGAATCTAACGGATAAGCAAAAAGAATTATTGATGGCGTTTAGAGATCTAGCGACGGCATAAAGAACCAATATTTCTAAATTTGAAGGCATGAACAATGAATACATTATTCAGATTGTTCGTGCCTTTTTTGTCTCTGTATTTTTGATGCTATAAGCGAGAGTGCGGTGAATTTTAATTGCGGACACTTTATTAGATACGATTTAATTTTTTAGAAGAGAAGAAGAGAAGAAGAGAAGAAGAGAGATACGAGCGCTTTTATACGCTCGTCATTAATGGTGTTGTGATAGTTTAGCGATAAACTTAATTCAGTTTAGGACTTTTACCAAAATTATTGTCACCGTCATTACCAGATAAGAAGCCACATTCAACCAATAACCATAAGCCACCAATAAATGGCACAAGACCAATTAACATCCACCAGCCGCTCTTATTACGATCATGAAATCGTTTGATATATAGCGCGCATGATTCCCAAGTGTTTAGTACGAATGCGATTAAAATAACGATTAATCCAGCGGCACTTGGTGCGTTAGTTTCTACATCAAATGTCATTGATAACAGTCCAAAAAGTACTAATGATTGAACGATCATGAATAATGTACCTAGCCAGAATTGCTTGCGACTAATACGTCCTTGAAAAGAAAATAAGATGTCTTTCATTTTATATTACCGGTCTATTTAATTACCAACAGGGCAATTATTATGGAGCTGAATTATACTAAATTACAGAGAGGCATGTTGCCTAAATCCATAGGCAATTAATGTTATTTGCTAGAGAAAAACACCTTATGTTGATCTAGATTATCTAATGCTGTCGATAGTTGATGAGATTTCATCGATAAGTAATTTGGCACTGTCACTTCTTAGTTGAAATAAGGTCATAAAAATTAAATCGGTAATGACGTTTTGTGCCGTACGAGATGAAATGGATGAACTGCGAAACTGACGTTCATCTGCAATGGTATCAATACAATAGCTTGCGACTTTCCTTAATGGACTTTTCTTCGTAGAGGTAAGGGCAATAACCGTCGCTCCTTTTTCTATTGCCATTTGCGCAGCGACTAATACTTCCTTTCTGTTTCCTGAATAAGAAATCACAATTTGTACATCTGTGTTTGATAGCGTATTCGCGGTAGCGATTTGAACATGACTGTCTTGTTCTGATAACGCCGTCATTCCAATCTTTAATAATTTAAAGGACAGATCTTTTGCGGTTAATGCGGATCCTCCAATACCAATAATTTGAATTCGGTTGGCATTGTTTAATAACGAGATAATGTGTTCAAACTCTTGGTAATCAATGGCGTTGGTGGTAGCAACTAAGGCGTGGTGTTTTTCTTGAACCAATTTTTGGGCCATTGTTAATGAAGAATCATCACTGTGGATTTTATTGTGGATTGGCTTTTCTGGTTCTAGGATGGCGTGCTTTCTTCCTATGTCTTCAATTATTGCCAATTTAAAAGCAGTGAATCCTTTAAAGCCCAATTTTTGCGTTAGCTTAATGATGCTAGATTGAGAAACTTGAACTCTATTTGCCAATTCTTGGCTAGAGTAGGCACCGATTGCCGCGGGCTGTTCTAGTATAAAATCTAAAATTTTAATGCCATTGGCTGACAAATTGCTTCTTTGATTTTGTATCTTTTCTAAAATACTCATAATGCCTATCTTTTTTTGAATTAATTATTCCAAATTTACTCTTATTATTCTTGATTGGTTTATTGTTTTTATCTTATTGAAAATTAATGGTTTATCTCTATTGCTTAACGTGTTCTATCTTATTGTTAATTTTGTTTATTCCACTTATTTTGAGAGTTTAGAATAACTTTTGTTGTGATTTTGGTCACTAAATGGAATTTTTTATTCTTTATGATGGCAACCATTGAAATTGAGAATTTATCTTTTGAAGAGAACGCCATTATGAAAATTGATCTAACCACATTGGTAACAGAAAGCCGTAATCAAGCAAGTGAGCAAATAGATGTGTTATCAACCGTAGAAATGTTGACGGTTATTAATAAAGAAGACCAGAAAGTGGCGTTAGCCGTTGAAGCTATTTTGCCTCAAATCGCAGAAGTTGTAGATGCAATTGCTGTGGCGTTTCAATGTGGTGGGCGTTTGATTTATACCGGTGCAGGCACATCTGGCCGCTTAGGTATTTTGGATGCAAGTGAATGCCCTCCAACCTACGGTTCTAATCCTGATCTGGTTGTGGGTTTAATTGCTGGCGGTCATAAAGCGATTTTAAAAGCAGTAGAAAATGCAGAAGACAACCGTGAATTAGGCGCATCAGATCTGCAAGATTTGGGATTGAACGAGAAAGACGTGCTAGTGGGTATTGCCGCGAGTGGACGTACTCCTTATGTTCTTGGTGCGATGGCATACGCAAAATCAGTGGGTGCAACCGTAGCAACGCTGAGTTGTAACCCAAATAGCCCAATGACAGAGCTGGCAGACATCAATATGACACCAGTTGTTGGCCCTGAAATCGTAACGGGCTCTTCTCGTATGAAAGCCGGAACCGCTCAAAAATTGGTTCTGAACATGTTAACAACCGGAGCGATGATCCGCACTGGTAAAGTATTTGGTAACTTGATGGTTGATGTCGAAGCAACCAATGCAAAATTAGTACAGAGACAAAAGAATATTGTTATTGAGGCTACGGGCTGTTCAGAAACGGAAGCCGCAGAGTCGTTATCTCAATGTAATAACCACTGTAAGACAGCGATTCTTATGGTGTTGTCTGGGCTCGATGCGAAAAGTGCGACAGACAAATTGACGGAATATAATGGATTTATTCGCGATGCACTCGCTAATAGCTAACCAGACTATGCAGATCAATATGGTCTGCAATAGCCTCTAGATTGAGAAAGGAAAATGGCATGGCCAAGATAACGACATCAATGGTACAAGAGATCTTAAACGCAATTGGTGGCAAAAATAATGTCATTAAATGTGGCAACTGTATGACGCGTTTACGTCTTACTTTGCATGATGACAGCTTAGCGAATCGAGATACGATTAAACGCATTGCAGGCGTGATGGGTTTGGTTGAAAGTGATGATCAATTTCAAATCGTTTTAGGCCCAGGCAAAGCACAAACAGCCGCTGAAATGATGAATGAAATGATGGAGGGAGAAGACAATAGCGACACGCCTGATTCGTCAAAACAAAAAGAGTTGAAAGACGTTGCTTCTGAGCATAAACAGAAACTAAAAAAGAAACAAACGAGTGCGACACAGCGATTTTTAAGTAAATTTGCGACCATCTTTACTCCGTTAATTCCGGGTTTCATTGCCGCTGGTTTGTTATTGGGTTTTGCTACGTTATTAGACCAACTCTATATCATGGGAAATGAATCTCCAAATGCCAATTTGGTTGATTTGATCCTGTATATGAAAGTGTTCAGTAAAGGCTTATTTAGCTTTTTAAGTATCCTGATTGGTTATAACGCACAACAGGCGTTTGGCGGTTCTGGGGTTAATGGTGCGATTTTAGCTTCTTTGTTTGTTCTGGGTTACGATCCTGAAGCAACGACGGGAATTTATGCGGGCATGACCGATTTCTTTGGGCATGGTATCGACCCGAGAGGTAACATCATTGGCGTATTGATCGCCGCTATTGTTGGCGCGGGTGTTGAGCGTAAAGTTCGTCAATATATGCCTGATAACCTAGACATGATCTTAACGTCGGTTGTCACTCTGCTGATAATGGGTGCGGTTACTTTTGTGGTGATTATGCCGCTAGGTGGCGTGTTATTCCAAGGCATGTCATGGTTGTTTATCAACTTAAATGGCAATCCGTTTGGTAGTGCCATCTTAGCTGGGCTGTTTTTAATCTCAGTGATGTTTGGTATTCACCAAGGTTTCGTTCCGGTTTATTTTGCACTGATGGATGCGCAAGGTTTCAACTCATTATTCCCAATTCTAGCAATGGCAGGAGCAGGGCAAGTCGGTGCATCATTAGCTTTGTACGCTAAAGCAGGAAAAGACGCCTTACTTCGAACTCAAGTTAAGGGGGCCATTATTCCTGGTTTCTTAGGTATAGGTGAGCCGCTGATTTATGGTGTGACATTACCACGAGTAAAACCGTTTATTACGGCGTGTATTGGTGGGTCTGCCGGTGGTTTCTTTATCGGATTAGTGTCTTACATGGGATTACCAGTAGGTTTGAATACGGTATTTGGTCCATCAGGTATTGTCGCATTACCATTAATGACATCAAGCGCGGGTATTTTTGCAGGTATGCTTGTGTTTGCTGCCGGCTTAGTGATTTCTTATGCGGTTGGCTTTATTGCAACGTGGTTCTTTGGCACAAAAAATGTAGATTTGAGCTAAGCTTAGTATTGGAAAAATAAAGAACGAATAAGTACTTTCCCCTATAAGTACGTTAAGGCCTCGCAGGTACCACTGTGAGGTCTTTTTTTATGCCTAGCTAAGCAACAAGAATCGCGTACAATGCCTTCAATTCTCAATAGTTAGGAAAGCCAGTGGCTATCAAACCAACCATCTACAAATTTCGTGTCGCGTTAACAGATCTGAATCGTGATCATTATGATTCAGTAAGCTTGACCATCGCTCAGCATCCATCAGAAAGTGAAGAGCGTATGATGGCTCGTGTATTGGCATTTTGTTTGAATGCTGAAGAGCGTTTAACGTTTACGAAAGGATTGTCTGCGATTGATGAGCCGGATATTTGGGTTCGTGAATACGATGATACGATTTCTCTTTGGATTGATGCAGGTGAGCCAGATCCTGAGCGTATGAAAAAAGCGTCACGCCAGTCTAAAGTGACTAAGGTGTACAGCTTTAACTCAAAATCTGAAGTGTGGTGGAAGCAAAACCAAAGTAAATTCAAACAGTATCCTGTTGATGTGGTTCGTTTTGATTCTGTTCAAATACACTCATTTTCTGCATTGTTAGAAAGAACGATGGAAATGTCAGTGATGATCACAGGCGATTCCGCGTTTATTTCAGCAGCGAAAGGTGACTGCGAAGTGACATGGGAAACCTTGCAATCGGTTGAATAAGTTCGAAAGGGTAAAGCGTGTAATACTGCTGTTTCCTTTCTAACATCTAGTTCATAATGCCTTCTGATATGACTATCATAATAGAAGGCATTTTTTATGGAGCTTCCTCTAATGGATTTAGGTTTGTTGTTTGCGATGATTCTGATTTTTATCGGGTCATTTGTACAAAGTGCGATTGGTTTTGGTTTAGCGATTGTCACGGCACCTCTTTTATTTCTTATTTCGCCGAGTTACGTTCCTGCGCCTATTGTGATTGTTGGTTTGTTTTTATCCATTATTAATGCGTATAAATACAAAGCGAATGTCTCTTTTCGTGGCTTAGGCTATGCATTTTTAGGTCGAATTCCGGGATCGATTCTTGGAGGTTTGCTGCTTTATTATGTTGATGCAAAACTCTTGTCACTTTGGATTGGGGTTGTCGTATTGCTTGCGGTTGTGGTGAGTTTGTTGCCTTTTCGCATTGAACCAAATAATTCAAGAATGACAATTGCTGGTTTTTTCTCTGGTTTGTTCGGTACGAGTTCTGGTATTGGTGGTCCGCCAATGGCGTTGTTATTACAGCATCAAGAGGCGAATTTAATCCGCGCTAATTTATCCGCTTTCTTTGTTGTGAGTAGCCTTATATCGCTAGCGGTGCAAGTCCCTGCTGGTTATATGAGCATATCGCATTTGTATCTTACTTTACCGTTATTGCCAGCGTCATACGTTGGTTATTTAGTCGCAATGAAAGTGGTGGATAGAATAGACAAAGAGACGATTCGAAAAGTGTCTTTAGTGATGTGTTCGATCTCTGGTATCGCAGCGATTGTGTTAGCGTTAAGATAACGCTAACTTACCAATACCGTGACGTTTTCATTCTTTCAGTTAGAAAATCAATGAAGGCTCTCTGTAAAGGTGTTACTTGTTTTCGTGTCGCGTAAATCGCATAAACGTTTAAGATTTTTGGCTGCCATTCAGGCAGTAATGGCACTAAGTCACCACGATCAATCAAGGGTTGAACGGTAGGTAAGGGTTGTTGACTAATGCCATTTCCTCGTAATGTCGCGGCAAGTAATACTTCTGACAGGTTTGCGCTAATATTCCCCGTAATTGGAACAGACTCTGGCCCATTAGGACCATCAAACACCCATGCAGAACGGCCAAAATAAGTGTAAGAAAGGCAGTTATGTTGACTGAGTTCTTGTACATTTTGAGGCGTGCCATTTTTGGCTAGATAGGTGGGTGAAGCACAAATAATAGAGCGGCATTCGCCTAGACGCTTAGCCACAACATTTGGTTCAACGTCATTCGTGATGCGAATAGCCAGATCAATACGAGATTCAATAATATTTACCGATTCGTCAGTAGAAAGGATATCTATCGAGGTTTCTGGCCACATCGTCACAAATTCATCAATCACATCAATTAAAAAACTGTCTATTAATGAATAGCTTGCCGTTATTCGTAGTTGTCCTTTCAGCTTTACTGTATTTTGATTTCGAATGCCATCCAAAGTACCCGCTAACGCTAATAGGTTTCGTGCGGCCTCAAGCGTTTCTTCCCCAGGCGTGGTTAGACTGAGGCTTCTTGTGGTTCTATGCAGTAATCTAACGTCCATCCAGTTTTCTAACTCAGCCAAATAACGAGACACTTTTGCTCGTGACATGTCGAGATGATCAGCTGCTGCACTCAAACTTCTCTGTTCAACGATTGTGACAAAAACATGTAACGCGGTCAGTCTATCCATCACTTTGTACCTAAAATCTATATGCTCGAAAAATGAAACAGTGAAAGTCAGATTATCGGGTATTTCAACGAAATACAATCTAATAACATAGTCTTTTAATCGTGACATATTCACAGACTGTTTCTACATATATAGGTAAATTATGACTACATTTTCTGCAATCACTTTAACGAGCGCACTGATATTGACCAGCTATGCATCCGCAGCAGATCTTAATATTTCACCGTACAATCCAGGTAAAGATGGCGTTTTTCCAACGACGTCAGTGCTTGTGAGTGGTGAAAAAGAAGCCATTTTGTTTGACGCGCAATTTAGCATTAAGGATGGTGAGGCGTTAGTTCACAAGATTAAAAAAGGGAATAAGAAGCTCAGTATGATTTACATCAGCGGTGGTGATCCAGATTATTACTTTGGGTTACAACCATTAGTTAACGCGTTTCCTGATGTCAAAGTGGTAGCAAGTGAAGCGGTGGTAAAGCATATCAAGAAAACAATGGATGCCAAACTCGCTTATTGGGGACCAATTTTAGGCGATGGAGCGCCAACAAAGCTCATCGTTCCAGAGGTATTAAACGATACAACGTTAATACTTGATGATAAAAAAATAGAAGTAAAAGAGATAAATACACATCAAACTTATTTATGGGTACCGTCTGAAAAAACCGTGTTTGGTGGGGTGTCGGTTTATTCTGGAATGCATGTGTGGACTGCGGATTCACAAACAAAAGAAGCAAGAAATGAATGGGGACAATCATTAGAGCGAATGATGAAATTACAACCAGAAATCATTATTCCGGGACATTATCTTGGTGATATACCGAAAAACACAGAAGCCGCTATGTTTACCTTTCATTATTTAGAAAACTTTGAACACGCGCTGTCTCAATCAAATAAATCTGAAGACGTGATTAAAAGCATGAAAACCCATTATCCACAATTAGAGTGGGAAGATGATTTGTCTTTAAGTTCTAAAGTGAACACGGGCGAGATGGAGTGGTAACACTAATGAGATTGAGTTTTAGTCGTTATTTTTATCGATAACGACTGAATTAATAAACAAAAAAACCGCTCTTAGATTGAGCGGTTTTTGTATTTAGTATGTGAGTTAATGCCTGAGAATTCGTAGCAGACATTAACCACAAAGTTAAGTTAGCTTGGTGAATTCAATCTTGTTTTAATCGCCAATTTAGCGTCTTCGTTTGCTTGTAAAGCTTCGTCTTCGACCTTTTGAGACATTAATGCATCAAAGGAAACACGCGCTTCTTGAGCAAGTACTGACGCCGCCAATTTAGCTTCTTTAGCATTCATTGAGTCATCCGTTAATTGACGTAAATTTTCAATAATATCATCAGGCGCATCGCCTAAATCAACGCTTGATTCTCCACGTGCTAACGCTTCTTTACGTAATTGTTTTTTCAGCATCCAAATTGCATCGTTCGCTTCACGCTCAAGATCTGCGGCTTCAATTGCGTTGTCACGTAGTTGCTCAAAGCGAGCCAATGCTTGACCTTCTTTACTCCACGGATCAACATCTGGCAGGTTAGATATGTTGATTACTGGATCTATGTAATCATCTTGGTGTGCCAAGTCTAGCATCGCTGCTTTAACGCCTGAAATCATTAGCATTACTGCGATAACTAATAGCGGTAAACCACCCACAATTGCCGCTGTCTGTAGTGTTGCTAAGCCGCCCATAAACATCAATGTCGATGGCATGAATGAAAGGGTGAAAGCCCAGAATAGGCGGTTCCAACGCATTGGTTCTTCAGTCACATTCGTTTGTACCACTGACGCTAAAATATAAGAGATAGAGTCAAATGTTGTCGCGGTGAAAATCACACACAACAAGGTAAATACAGCAATGACGAAGGTACTAAATGGCAGTGTTTCTAAAATAGAGAAGATGGCGCGAGTAGGGCCTTCTACATTAAGAATGTTCACTACATCTAACTCACCCGATAATTGCAGTGATAAACCGTAGTTACCAAGAATGATGAAGTACATTGAACAGCCTAGAGAGCCGAAGAATACCGCACCAGAGACCATCTGCTTAATCGTTCTACCGCGTGAAATACGAGCAACAAATAGGCCCATGCTTGGTGCAAATACTAACCACCATGCCCAGTAGAAAATGGTCCAATCTTGTGGGAAGTGAGTATCTTCAAAAGTCCCCATACCACCGAAAGGTTCAGCCCAAGTCGCCATAATAAAAAAGTTAGATAACATACGACCGATTGAATCTAAACCTGTTTCCAACATAAAGATTGTTGGACCACAAACTAAGACAAACAGCAGTAAACCTAACGCACCCCAGAAGTTAATATTACTTAAAATCTTAATGCCTTTATCCATGCCCATGTATGACGAGTAAGCAAAGATCGCAGTACATACCATCAATACTAAGATCTGGCTGCCCGTTGTTGCTGGAATACCAAATAGATAGCTAATACCTTCGTTAATCAGTGGTGCGGCTAAACCTAACGTTGTTGCTGCGCCACCTAATAAACCAAAGATAAACAGAACATCAATGATTTTGCCTAATTTACCAAAGCTGTTAGCTTCACCAATCACAGGCATTAAAGCAGCAGATACTTTTAGTACAGGCTGTTTACGTACATAGAAGAAGTAAGCAATTGGAATTGCAGGGATCATATAGATACACCAAGCAATTGGACCCCAGTGGAACAGACCATAAGTGGCTGCCCAACGTACCGCTTCTTCACTGCCCGCTTCTAGTTGAAACGGAGGGTTTTGATAGTAATATGCCCACTCGATGGTGCCCCAGTACAAAATACTCGCGCCGATGCCGCCACAAAATAGCATGGCCGCCCAAGACGCCAATGCAAATTCTGGCTTCTCATCTGGATCACCCAGTTTGATTTGGCCGATATCAGAGAAAACGATATAGATCATGAAGAAAAATGCCGCTAAACCTAGACCTAAATAAGCAAAGCCTAGTTTGTCGGTCATAAATGTTTTAGCAACGGCAATCCATTCAGCGCCCTGAACTGGAAATACCAGTAAGGGAGCAACAACTGAAAAAAGTAGTAATAGTGCGCCGAAGAATGTTGGTTTATCGATAAGCTCGAAGTGCTTTTTCATTTTTATTGTCCGTAATAAAAACAGATTTAATTAAGTGCGCGCACAAATAACTCCCCGTACTGAGGAGATCAGACAGGTTTAACTTAAATTAGTAGAGTATAAAATATTGTAGGCGGACGGTTTTTTGTGAGTAATGTAATGCTCGAAAATTATCCAAATCACGATTAATCTGGATTCAAGATAAAATAGTGCTAATTGGCCTGTCTGTCGACAAACTTATTTCTTGAATTTATAAAAAGTGTGATCAAGGTATCATAAAGATTTAACCAGAAAAATCAGCTGTTTAATAACTACCCTAAACTGACCAAAACCCTTAATTAATCCACCATAGACTGAATATTAATACGCAACGCGTCAATAACTAGCCTTAAACCATCAAACCGTTGTATTCCTATTTTTAATGAGCGTATTCTACAAATAGATAACTAATTATAAATAGGGATGTACCATGATTTATCCTTTCACAAAGCAAGACTCAACGGTTGACCAGTACTTTTCTCATAACATCGCTGACCCATATCGCTGGTTAGAAAACGATACCAGTGCAGAAACAGAAGCGTGGGTGACAGAACAGAATACAGTGACGTTTGACACCCTTTCTCACATTGATAATCGCGACGCTATTCGAAATGTAATCGCGATAGGCCAAGATTACCAAAAGACATCGCAGCCATTTAAGCGTGGCGATTACACCTACTTTTATCAGAATGACGGCTTACAAAACCAAAGCGTAGTGTATCGTTCAAAAGAAGGTGGAGCGGTTGAGGTTTTTCTTGATCCAAATACGTTCTCTGAAGAAGGCACAACGTCATTAGGCTCGGTAAGCTTTTCTAAAGATACATCTCTTGTTGCTTATTCTATTTCAGAAGCGGGCAGTGATTGGCGTAAAATTTTTGTATTAAATACAGAAACCAAAGAGCAAGTAGAAGCGCCGATTGTTGATGCAAAATTCACGGGTATTTCTTGGTTAGGAAATAAAGGGTTTTATTATTCGAGTTACGACAAGCCAACAGGCAGTGAATTGTCGGCAAGAACTGATCAGCATAAATTGTATTATCATGAAGTGGGTAAACCGCAATCTGACGATGTGATTGTATTTGGTGCGACAGAAGAAGAGAAACATCGTTATGTTAGCGGCTACACCACAGAAGATGATGCGTATTTGGTGATCTCTGCGGCGACCTCGACCTCTGGTAATAAGCTATTTATCGAACGATTAGACGTTAATAATCCAACACGAATTACGGTGTTAGCTCATACTGATTCTGATACGTATGTGATTGAGAACGAAGATTCTCGTTTACTGATGTTCACTAATTTAGAGGCGCCAAACGGTAAAATTGTGTCTTATAATGCGGTAACGAGTGAATGGGTTGATGTTATTCCAGAACAATCACAACCGCTTGAGATCAGTGTGGGTGGTGGTACGTTGTTTGCGAGTTATATGGTCGATGTATTAAGCCAAGTGAAGCAATATGACTTCTCCGGTAATTTGTTAAGAGAGATTGAGCTACCGGGAGAAGGGCAAGTATCTGGCTTTTCAGGTAAACGAGAGCAAACCAATTTGTTCTTTACGTTTACCAATTACGTCACGCCACCAACAATTTATCAATGTGATGCAAATACAGGAGAGGTAGAACTGTATTTGGCCTCTGAATCTCCGTTTGACAGTGAAGGGTTTGAGTCGACTCAAGTGTTCTACACATCAAAAGATGGCACTCGAATTCCGATGATTATCTCGCATAAAAAAGGAATTGTATTAGATGGTAAAAATCCGACGATTCTTTATGGCTACGGCGGATTTAATGTCAGCCTAACCCCAAGTTTTAGCGGCATGATGGCTAGCTGGTTAGAATTAGGTGGGGTATACGCAGTACCAAATATTCGTGGTGGCGGTGAATATGGAAAAGCATGGCATAACGCAGGGACTCAACAGAAAAAACAGAACGTGTTTGATGACTTTATTGCGGCAGCTGAGTGCTTAATTGAAATGGGTTATACCGATTCAGAACACTTGGCACTTCGTGGTGGTTCAAACGGTGGATTACTCGTGGGAGCGTGTATGACTCAGCGACCTGAGTTGTTTAAAGTGGCGTTACCAGCTGTCGGAGTGTTGGATATGCTGCGCTACCACACGTTTACGTCGGGTGAAGGTTGGGCGTACGATTTTGGTACATCAGAACAAAGTGAGGAGATGTTTCATTACTTACTAGACTATTCACCGGTTCATAATGTTAAAGAGGGCGTTGAATACCCTGCAACGTTAGTGACGACGGCGGATCATGATGATCGCGTTATACCGGCGCATTCTTATAAGTTCATTGCTGAATTACAGAAAAAACAAATTGGTGAGAATCCCGTGTTGATCCGTATTGATGTGAATGCAGGGCATGGTGCCGGAATGCCAATATCTAAATCGATTGATTTAATGGCCGATATCTACGCGTTTACACTCGCGAATATGAAAGTAGATCCGTTTGCTTAAACATAAATAAATGAGTGAAAAATAAAGGCCTTAACACATGATGTTGAGGCCTTTATAGTTAAGCGAGTGATGCGTATTTAATTAAGCACTTCTTTTTAGTGCGAGTTCAGCTTCACCAGCTTTTGGATCATTAAAGGCGTCAATGTCTAACTCATTTTCTGATTTAGCCACAATACAAGTCACCACACTGTCACCGGTAATATTTACCGCAGTTCGGATCATATCAAGTAAGCGGTCAACACCCATGATGAGTGCAATACCTTCTAAAGGTAAGCCTACTTGGTTTAATACCATCGCTAACATGATCAAACCAACACCTGGGACACCAGCGGTACCCACAGATGCAAGCGTTGCTGTTAGGATCACTGTCATGTAATCCCCAATGCTTAGATCTACGCCAAATGCTTGAGCAATAAAGGCCGTTGCGACACCTTGCATGATAGCCGTACCATCCATATTAATGGTGGCACCAAGAGGAATGGTAAATGAAGCGACTTTATTACTGACACCTAATCGATGTGTTGCCGTTTCCATGGTCACTGGAATAGTGGCATTAGAAGAGGCGGTAGAAAAGGCAAACATGATGGCATCTTTCATTTTCTTCCAAAACACGATAGGGCTTAGGCCTGAAAGAACTTTAAGAAGAATACTGTAAGTGACAAAGGCATGAATAAGCAGTGCCGCAACGAGAACTAAGAAGTATGCCGCTAGGTTTGCGATTGAATCTAAACCTAAACCAGTAAACAGTTTCGCCATTAAGAAGAAAATACCGTAAGGCGCTACTTTCATTAGCAGCGTAACCAGCTTCATGATTACTTCATTTACGTCGCTAAAGAAATCAGAAACACGTTGTCCTGCTTCTCCAGCAAGGCTGATGGCGATACCAAATAGCACGGCAAATACGATAACTTGCAACGTATTACCTTGAGACATTGCAGCCATCGGGTTGCTTGGGAACATGCCAACAATAACTTGGCCTAATGAAGGTGCTTCTGCTGTGCTAAAAGAAGCCGCAGAGGTTAGATCGGCACCGGCCCCTGGGTGTAAGAAGATACCCATGATGAGCGCTAAAGAGATGGCTAACGCGGTGGTTCCGATATAGAAAGCGAGAGTCTTACCGCCTAATCGACCTAATGTTGTCATGTCTTTTAAAGAACTTGTACCGCAAACAAGGGAAACAAAGACAAGGGGAATTACGAGCATTTTTAAGCTGGCAATGAAAATTTTCCCACCAACATCAAACAAACCATTGACTAGGTACTCGTTAATAAAACTATTGTCGCCTAAAAAAGTACGGATCAAAAATCCACATAAAATACCAGCAACCATGCCGGTAATGATGCGAGCAGTTAAAGAGCTTTTAATTTTTTTGTTGTCATTCGTCATGAACTAATCTCCATTAAATTACTTTGTACAACTTTCAAAGTGCGAGCAGGTTAGCAGATCTAAAATGAAACTTGTTCGTTACATTTATAATTTGTCCATTAGTGTGTTTTATGTCACGTAACCTATAAACGAGTGCTATGAAAATAATCGAATAGGTCAGTCATACTTAGGATGTTGTCGCTAATGTTGGAAAGGAATTATTGTAAAAATACAACTTTATAGGTAGGGGGTTGCACTGTTTTTATTTACACTTGCTCGATATGTTGTTGGTTTGAAGTTAATTAATCGGGTGGTTCTTGTACGAGATTATCGGTGTAACCATGAATCTTCAAATAGTCAGGGTTCGATCCTTTTTCGATACAATATCGGTCAGATTCTCTTATTTTTAATCGCTTTGATACTTACTTAAGTTTCAGCTATGAGTGACGGTTATATACGGAGAAACCCTAGCATTCAACGGAGGAGTGCTATTTTGTGTTACAATACGACACTTGGGATTGAGAAAAAGAGCAATTAATCACCTACCGTGGTGATTCTTATCATGTTTATTTATATGGTACCGCTACTCAATCAAATAGTAATTGGATAAGGAGTTGTCCTTATATTCGTCTAGCTGTTCGCTTAGCCGGATATGTGAACATTATCGTTTATGGGTTTTAAATCAGAAAAGTACAGTATTGAATCGACGGATTATGAAGTCGGTCAAGATAACATCAGTAAATGGGGCATGGATGTCCACAACACCGTTTTTGTAGCCTCAGTCGGCTTATCTCTCCTCTTCATCATCACTCTTCTCGCATTACCTCCCGCAGACGCAAAAGCAGCCATTGATTCACTTAAAGGTTCTGTGTTGTCAAATTTTGACTTCCTCTTTATGTGGGGCGCTAACATCTTATTAATCTTTGCCATTATTTTAGCATTTTCGCCTTTGGGTAAAATTCGCTTAGGTGGTGATGACGCGAAACCAGATTATTCAAAAGCCTCTTGGATCTCGATGTTATTTGCTGCCGGTATGGGTATTGGGCTTATTTTTTGGGGTGTTGCCGAGCCAACCGCGTTCTTTACCAACTGGTTTGGAACTCCGCTTAATGTAGAACCTTTTACAGAAGCAGGGCGTGAACTTGCACTGGGTGCAACGGTCTTCCACTGGGGCTTACACGCATGGGCTATCTATGGCATGACAGCACTTTGCCTTGCCTATTTTGTTTACAATAAAGGGTTACCACTCTCAATGCGCTCGGTGTTTTACCCATTATTGGGTGATCGAGTTTGGGGGCGAACAGGTGATGTGATTGATATCTTAACCGTATTGGTTACCTTGTTTGGCCTAGCGACTTCCCTTGGTTTAGGGGGCTCACAAGCGGCTAGTGGTATCAGCCATGTTTTCGGAATAGACAATAACATCTATCTTCAACAGGCCGTTATCGTATTGATTATGGGTCTGGCGATCATTTCTGTTCTCCGTGGTATGGATGGTGGCGTTAAGTTTCTTAGTAACCTTAATATGGTTATTGCGTTTGTCTTCCTTGGCCTTATTGCTGTTTTGAATTTCACTACCGTATTGGATTCTTTGGTTACGGCTCTAACGGGTTATGTGAAAAATATTATTCCATTGAGTCAAACCTCGGGTCGTCAAGATACAGCGTGGTTGCACGGTTGGACTGTGTTCTATTGGGCGTGGTGGGTTGCGTATGCCCCTTTCTTTGGTATGTTTGTTGCTCGTATCTCTAGAGGACGCACCGTTCGCGAATTCCTTCTTTGCGTAATGCTTATACCGACAATGGTAACCACGGCGTGGATGTCTATCTTCGGCGGTGTGGCTATTCAACAAGTTATCGATAAAGTTGGATTATTGGGTGCTCAACAAGGTATTAGCGATGTTTCTCTAAGCTTGTTCCATATGCTAGATGCTTATCCGTTCGGGGATATTTTATCTTTCATTGCGGTAGCATTAATCATCGTTTTCTTTGTGACAACGTTAGATTCAGGCTCTATCGTTATTGATGGCATGACAGCCGGTGGTAAGTTAGAAGTACCCGTTAAACAGAAAGTAGTTTGGGCGGTTATCTCTGGTGTTATCGCAATGGTTATGTTGTGGATTGGTGGTACTCAATCTATTGAATCTCTGCAATCAATTACCATTATTGCCGCAATGCCGTTCACGATAATTCTTTTATTAGGCAGTGTGAGTCTGTTTAAAGGGTTATTGACGGAAGTTGAAAAACCAAAGGTAGCAACTGATCAAGTTAACTAATTACGTTAGCTTGTTGTTAGTTTAAGGGTTCGATTTACAGTAAAGCTCTCTGGTACTTTGTGCTAGGGAGCTTTTGCTTTTTAGAGAGTCCCGAACACTAAATATGCAATAACAATGCGGAGGTAATAAATTATGAATATTAAGCCAATTAGAACGAAAGATGATTACAAAGCAGCGATGGCTCGTATCAGCGAACTTACTAGCGGCGATCCTGATGCACTGCCTAATCATGAGTTTGATGAACTAGAAATTATCACTACTCTTGTTGAAGCATACGAATTGAAGTACCAGATCCAGTAGAAACAATTTAATTTAGAATGGAGTCGCTTGGATTAAGTGATAGTGATTTAACACCAATACTAGGGCAACGCAGCCGAGTTACTGAGATCTTGAAAAAAAGAGATGATTTTCACTCACCATTTAACTCTTGGTGACGAGACTTAACTTCAAATGCTTCTATTTGGGGGGTGTTTGAAGTTAAGTAAAACTGAGATGATTTTCTGAGTGACTTTTGGAAGGAGGGGACTTTATTTTCATAATACATATTTATGACCATGCTTGAGTTATTTCAGGATTATCTAGCTTGTTTCTGCCCCAAAGTGTGTTAAAAAATATTTTCACGAAGATTAAAATTTTTATCAAAAACATGATTGGTTTAAAAACTGCTTACTACGAGTCATGGTAATATTTGCCATTCAATCGATTGCTTAGTATGCAATTAAGCTTTTGTTTACTTGAACGATTTATACAGAATAACTTAAGAAGTAGTAAACATGTTATTAAAGAAATTAGTGATTTCGGGCTATAAGAGTATATCTACAAGTCATCCTCAAACAATAGAGTTTGACACTGATCTAACAGTTTTCATTGGGCATAATGGAACAGGTAAAAGTGCGACGTTAGAAGCTTTAAATAAGTTGTTCTCAATTGACCATTATTTACGTGGCATCATACCTTCCGATTTTCATTTACCAGACAGCGTAGATCCTGCTACTCCAAGAAATTTAATGATAGAGGCATGGTTTAGTGTTACCAATGCTGACGGTAATCCATCGATTCCATCTTTAATTAATGGACTGACAGCATCGAGTTCAACTGGTGAAGTTATTTTTAGAGTTCGATTGGAAGCAAGTTTAAGCTTCGATTATAATTCCCTCGGTGATGTTGATGAAAATGTTTGGATAATTGATGGTGATATGGAAGAACCTGAAGATGATAATAAACATCGCCTCTCAGCCTCTCAAAGGAACGCAATTCAAGTCAATTATGTACCAGCGAATAGAGACCCATTAGTTCAATTAAAGTACTCGTCGAAAGCTATTTTAGGCCGTTTACTGAAAGCTATTAAATGGTCAGAAGGCGAGCAGGAATCATTTGAAACACAAGCGCAACAACTGAATCGATTAGCATCAGATAACCCTGCTTTGGCACAGATCACACAGGCAATTAATCATAATTGGAAAGGTATATACAAAGGGCGTCATCTCAATCAAGCAAAACTTAATTTTCCTGTCGGTGATGTGGATGAAATATTGAGACTTATACAGCTTCAATTTATGCCAGATGCAACAGGAAATAAGGTTGATACTAGTAGATTAAGTGATGGACAAAAATCTCTCGTTTACTTTGCTTTAACCAAAGCACTCCTCGATATAGACAAAGCGACACGACAATCTGTTTTTAGAAGTCAATCATCAAATTTTGATGTTGATAAAATGAAACTACCGATTTTCAGTTTAATTGTGCTTGAGGAACCTGAAAACCATTTATCACCACATTATTTAGGTCGAATATTAAAATTAGTAAAAGATTATGGTGCGACCGAGTTCTGTCAGTCTATAGTTTCTACACATTCAGCCTCATTGGTTGGACGTATAGAACCTATGCAGATACGTCATTTTCGATTAGACAATGAAGATATATGTACAAAAGTTCAAGCGTTATTATTGCCTGAAGATAGTTATGAGCAGGCAAAGTATATTAGCGAAGCTGTTAAAGCTTACCCCGAAATTTATTTTTCGAAACTAGTAATACTGGGTGAGGGCGATAGTGAACAAGTTATTATACCAAAGTTACTGGAGCATTTTGGAAAAGACATTGACGGTCACTCAATATCTGTTGTCCCGCTTGGTGGGAGACATGTCAATCATTTCTGGCGTTTGCTTAATTCGCTGAAGATTCCTTTTGTTACACTGTTAGACTTTGATATCGACCGTAATGGGGGGGATTTGGTCGCATCAAATATGTGATTGAGCAGTTGCTATTGATGGATAATATGAGAAATGAGTTTATTAACGAAGATACTCTTGACTGCATCCCTGCGTGGAATTCACCTCAGAACCCGACCGATTTTTTTGTTCACTATTCAAGTAGTGTAGTAAAGCTTATTGTAGATGAAATAGAAAAATGCAATGTGTTCTTTTCTAGCCCTTTAGATATTGATTACTCTATGATCTGCTCTTTTCCCGATATTTTTTGTGTAAAAGATGAAGCTTATGGCGAAAGAGGTCCTTTTGAAGGAAAAGAAGACGAAGAAGATGAAGATATTATAAAAAGAGAAGCTACGTTAATAAAGGCGGTACTTAAAAAAGGAAATATTGGTAAAAGGTTTGAGTTTGGATCTGATTGGGAAAGAAATTTCTTATGGTATCGCTATCGTTTTTTATCAAATAAAAGTAAGCCGGCATCTCATGTTCGTATGTTTACTAAGCTTGAGGAACTGCATACTTCACAAGAAATTTTGGAAAAATTACCATCGGAATTAACACGACTGATGGAACGTATTATCGAATTGTCTGAACAGGTAATTGAGTAATGATTGAATGGAAACCATCTGATGGAATAGAAGCTACGCCTGAATTGATGGATATAATTACCTGTGATAGCTCGGTTGCTGTACTTGCAAGTGCTGGTGCTGGTAAAACAGAGATGCTGGCTCAAAAAGCAAGTTATTTGTTTTTTACGGATAATTGTGTTTGGCCTAAAAGAATATTATCCCTTACGTTTAAAACGGAAGCTCAGTTAAATATAAAAGAGAGAATTAATAAGCGTTGTGGTGATAAAGCAACTCGCTTTGATTCTTTCACATTCCATGCGTTTAGTAAGAGCATTGTTGATAGATTTAAGAATGTTCTGTCTGAAAGTGAGCGTCCTATAAACAATTACGATATCGTTTTTCGACGCCAAGATGCAAGTGGAAATACCAAAATATTGATGAACGATTTGCTAATTTTGGCAATACGGATCTTACGTGCAAGAGAAGATATAAGAGTGATGTTTTCTTACTCTTATGCATATGTTTTTATCGATGAGTTTCAAGATACGACTAATGAGCAATACGAATTGTTACAATTGTTGTTTCAGAACACCGAAACTAAAATTTTAACTGTTGGAGATATAAACCAAAGCATAATGTTGTGGGCTGGAGCTCGTAAAACGGTATTTGCTGATTTTTTAAATGACTTTTCTGCACAAAACAAGTTTCTAGTAAAAAACTATCGAGCATCTAGTGAAATACAAGATGTATTAGCGGTAGTGTTACAGTTTGTACAAAACCCAAGATCTACATTCCAAGAAGTATCAACAATTCCAGATAGCTGCTCTCTACATGCTTTTAGTGATGAGCATCAAGAAGCTTCATTTGTTGCCCAGAGTATTAAAGAAGCCATCCTCAGCGGTATCGACGCAAGTGAGGTCGTAATTTTAACTAAGCAGCAGGTATCAAAGAATACCGGAATATTGAGAGCCGAGTTAACTAAGATTGGTATAAACAACCTTGATATGACGGAATTACAAGATGCTTTAAAAGAACCTCTCGGACAATTATTCTCACTATTTCTAAACGCGTTAGTGCGACCTGAGCCTCAAGTTATGACCGAATTGTTTAAAGTTAATTTATCTTTAAACAAGATTGAAGTTGGTGATGATAAGGAAGAGGTTCTCATCAATTCTTTAGTGAACTTTATCTCGCTAAAGCAAAAACTGATGACAACAACCTTAGAGGCTGACGACCTGTTATCCCACGTTCAAAGTTTTATTCATAACCTTGGTATGAATAAAATAAAAGGAAGATGGAAACAATATAAATCCCCTGATTATTTTAATCAGGTGTGGCAAGCGCTTGAAGTCCATTTAAGGAATATGTGTAATCAGACAAATTCATTAGAAGAGGCTGTTAAGCTATTTAGTGCTGATAACGCTGTGCATTTAATGAATATTCACAAGTGTAAAGGTCTTGAGTATCACACTGTATACTTCATGGGCTTAGAAGATCAGGAGTTTTGGAACTATAAAAATCAAAACTTTGAGGATAATTGTGCGATATACGTAGCCTTATCCAGAGCTAAAAATAGTATATGTGTAACTATAAGTAAACGTAGAGAGCATAGACAAACTTGGCGGTATGATAATAGAAACTCGACATTTGGAGTTATAAAGCCCGTTGTGAATTTATTGAAAAACAATTGTAAATTTTCAGCTACGAGCCACTAAAATTAGAATACCAAGATGATTAATTAGTATGTGGCTGACAAACTTTTGCCCAAAAATCAGTTAGCCACTAAAACTCCCACACACAAAAAAGGTCGCTCACTTGCGGCCTTTCCCTACAAAACCCCCAACGCTCTTTCTTTAAGCCCTTCCGTATACCCATTGATCTTCCAGTGCTCTGGGCTCCAGCCTTTTACAAAGCGTTGAAAATCCGCCCAAGCTATACAAAACAGTGGTCGCCACTCTTGCTCAATATCGTCACTTGCCTCGGTGCGGCCTAAACGCAATAGGGCGGTTTTAAGTTGGCTAAAATAATGATCTAATAATTCACTCTCAAGCTCTGCACAGTTTTCTGGCTTTACTGCACTGCTGATAAATAAAATCACATCTTTCATCCCGCAGCTTTTTCCTATGTATTGAAAATCCACAGCTGCTACCTGATTACCATCTTCAGAGAAACAGAAGTTTGCTAACTTAGCATCACCATGAACTAAGGTTTGGTAGCGGGTATTTTTAAGGGTTTCATCAATCTTAACTGCTGCGCGTTTTAAGGGTAAATCCGTTAAGGCTTCAAGCTCATCAGGTCGCGTATCTAAATGCCAGTAAGTACCTGTTTGCCATAACCCTGTAGGTTTTACATTAAGATGCTCTGCGTGAAAGTTCGCAAGCCACGTTAAGCAGGCTTTGGTTTCATTCATAGAGGTGTCTGTTTTTACGATTGGAAAACCACAGGTCGCTAAATCTTCCAATACTAAAATGAGTTCGTTATCACGTTGTTCTACGTATAAGCCGCGCGGCACAGGACAATGGGTAGAAACCGAATTGGCGTAAGTTTGATACCAATTGAGTTCAACTTGGTATGAGTCGAGTTTACGTTGGTGTGAGAGATCAGTATTCCACCCTTTAGGATGTACTTTAGGTTTTGGTAACGTGATCTGTTTGATGATGATAGAAGAGGTTGGAGCTTGTGTTAAATGCAAACGCACCAATTCACCATAACCGCCCCACAAGGTTTGTAGGGTGTCAGTTTGGGTAATTGATGCGTTTTCGAAACCCGAAATACGTGATAAATCAAACATGCCGAGTTCCTTTATTCATCTAGCTTAATGTAGATTACTTATGGTTGGAGAAGTTTTCGCCTTTTGCCATGCGATCGTACATGATCACGTTTACAGCAGCGGCTAAGTTCATGCAGCCATTGGTTGGTACATAGATTGTTTCACGGCAGAAATCAGTGATCTCTTTTTTCAATGTACCGTCTTCAGGGCCAAAAATATAAAACGCACGAGGTGGGTGCTTGTAATCTGGCAGTGGTTTCGCGCCTTCGATAAGATCAACAGCAACAGGAACACAATCTAAAGGAATAATATCTTTAAGATCTTCAACACCAATAAGTGGCACATTGAGGTGCTGACTTTTTGTATCAGTACAAAATTTCTTGGCAATATCGTAACGTCTTCCCGTGTAAAATACCGAGTTTACGCCATAGCAACCTGCCGCTCGCATTACTGAGCCTACATTTTCAGGTGTTTTTGGGTTTACCAATCCAATACAAGAGTAACCTTTCGTCATTATTACTGTCTTTCCAATACAAAATTTGGGCGAAGTATACCTAAATTAAAGGGATTCATATAGACTCATTAGATAATTTCCTAGGAAGGTGAAATATGAAAACAGTTGCGATCCTCGTCGATGTGCAAAACATCTACTACACTACGCGTGACGTATACCAACGTCATTTTGACTACAATGCATTATGGGCGAAAGTGACTGATGGTCGTAAGGTTGTCGGTGCAAACGCGTATGCCATTGCTCGTAGTGATGATAAGCAAAAGCAGTTTCATAATATTCTTCGTGGCATTGGATTTGATGTAAAGTTAAAACCGTTTATTCAACGTCGTGACGGTTCAGCGAAAGGCGATTGGGATGTAGGCATTGCGTTAGATGCTATCGAGCTTGCTGAGCAGGCGGATATCGTGGTTATTCTGTCGGGCGATGGTGATTTTGAATTACTCGTTCAGCGAATTCAGTCACGTTTTAACAAAGAAGTTGAAGTGTATGGCGTTGCAGATTTAACCGCAAATGCATTAATTGATGCCGCTGACCGCTTTATTCCAATCGAAGGTAATCTATTGTTATAAAAGAAATTCAGGGATGTTTTATGGGGTTCGCCGTCGTATTTTTTCTCTGAATTTTTTTTCTACGCCTTACTGCTCCTACTGTATTTTATAGAGTAAGGGAGGAGGAGTAAGGTGAACGGCTTTTTTATAATAGAATGACGTTATACAGAAAGGGATACACAAATGAGTCAGGGAATGGCGGGACAATTACATAATATACCCGCAGTAAGTAATGTCATTCTTCATGCGTTCGACTGGACCTATCAAAGCATTGCTGAACAAGCAGAGCAGATTGCCGCATTAGGGTATCGTTCTGTGTTGGTTTCCCCTGCAATGAAATCACTTCAATTACCCTCGGGTACTCAGTGGTGGCAGCGCTATCAGCCTCAAGATTATCGTTTGATTGATAACCCATTAGGCAATACCTCTGATTTTAAACATATGATAGAGCGTCTTGCTGAATTTAATTTATGGGTTTATGTCGATGTTGTGTTTAATCACATGGCAAACGAATCAGACATTCGAGCGGATCTTCAATACCCAAATCGATGGGATAGAGAGGATTACGAAAAAGACCCGACAAAATATAATGCGTTAACGCTGTTTGGTGATCTCTCTGAACCTCTTTTTACTGAACCTGATTTTGTTGATGCTTTTGGTATCGAGAATTGGAATGATAAATGGGAAGTTCAAAATGGCCGCATATCTGGGGGACCTCATGATCCAGGTTTACCTACCTTAATTGATAATGAACATGTTGTTGAGCAACAGCGTGCTTATTTGTTTGCATTGAAGTCGATGGGAGTAAAAGGTTTTCGTATTGATGCAGCAAAGCACATGAGCCTTGAACACCTAAATAAAGTATGGACTGACGATATAACCAATGATGTACATATCTTTGGTGAAATAATTACTGACGGTGGAGCAACAAAAGAAGAGTACGAGACGTTTTTAAGTCCCTATTTAATGGGAACCACGTTAGGTGCTTATGACTTCCCTTTATTTAATATTCTCTATCAAGCGTTTGAGAAAAAAGGGTCGTTAACGTCATTAATCGATCCTTATTGCTATGGCTTAGCTTTGTCTCCTTTACGTGCGATTACTTTTGCCATTACTCATGATATTCCGAATAACCAAGTATTTAAAAGTTTGGTGATGAGTGAGCATAACGAGTGGTTAGCTTATGCGTATTTATTTGGAAGAGAAGGGGGGATCCCGTTGGTTTATTCGGATTTAGATACCAGTGGTATCACTAATTCATTTGGTTCCCCACGCTGGAAAAATGCATGGAAAGAAGAAAAAATGTCAGGGTTGATTCATTTTCATCATCGTATGTATGGAGAAGGGCAAACTTTGATTGAAGCGAGTGACGATCATCTTGTTTTTGCACGAGGAGATCGAGGTATTGTGGCGTTAAATAAATCGAACAAGAATATTGAAGTGAGTATGCCATCGGACAGTGAGTGGAGAGAGTTTTCATCCAATCAATTGTGTCAGAAAAAAGAAGGCGTACTTGTGTTTAGTATTCCTAAATATTCTTATCTTTTATTGTGTCATTAATCGATGTGTAAACAATGACAGTATGGCTAAAAAATGAGTCGTTGATTAGAAAGAAAAAGGGTTGAATGTGTGAATATGCATTCAACCCTTTGAGTCAGGAATATCGATTAATTAATATTCGAAGTTAGGAATGTCGATATCAACTCGACGGTTTTCACTTCTTCCTGCCGCGGTTTTATTGCTTGCGATAGGATTAGATTCACCCTCACCACTGGCATTGATTTGGCTTTCTTTAACGCCTTTTGTTTTTAAATAAGCAGAGACTGATTGAGCTCGGGCTTCAGATATTTTTTGGTTATAAGCGGCTGATCCTGATGAATCCGTGTGTCCTACAATGTTGACGGTAGCTTGCGGATGATCAATGAGTGTTTGTGCAATCGTATCAAGTTCTGCGTGGCTTTCTGGCGCAAGCTTAGAACCATTGTTTTTGAATAGGTTTTGATGTGATTTAGATTGTTGTTTTGCAGCGACAGGCTCTACTGGCGCGACGACTTTCTCTTCCATTGGTTCTGCCATTTGTTTTTCTGGCTCTGCGACAACTTCAATTTCTTCTTCTTCTTCAATTAAGGCCGCTTGGGGTTCTGAGTTTGAAGCATTCCCAAAGGTATAAGTAAGACCAAAAGAGATGAAATGGGATGATAGATCATAGATATAACTATCATCGATATCATCAAAGTATTGGTATTCTAGACGCAAAGCTAAGCTTTCACTAATGGCTAATTCACTGCCTAAACCCGCCGTAAATACAACATCATTTGCGCGACTGTAATCCATGTAAGCGGCACCCGCTTTGAGGAATACATCGATGGTATCGGTAGCGTTAAAAGTATAGCGAGGCGCTAATGAAAGGGCAGTAAGACGGCTATCAACATATTTTGTTGTGTTGTTGTAATAATGACTCGATTCAAACTCACCAATAGAATCAAACCCAAGCTCTAGCCCCCATCGCTCAGTGAAATGGTAACCACCGTATGCACCAAAGCCAAAAGCATCATCGTCACAGGGACCTGAGGCAGAACAAGCATCATCAATGAGCCCTAAACCTATTTTTCCCCCAAAATAAGCCTCAGCTAGGAGAGGCGAAGAAAAACCGACAGAAGTTAGAGCTACAGCAACGAGCAAAGATGATTTTTTCATATTCAGTCCTTTAATTATATAAACACATCATTGTTAACGGTATGTTTAAATAGTAGGACAGTAATTAAAACTTCTGTAGGTATTGGCTTATATTTTTATGCTATTTCATATTGAATAACGGAATTACCTTTCAATCTACACTTTAAATTGATGCACAATATCACTTTGCTGATGGGCTAACTCATTCAGCGTTGAACTGACATTGGCGATATCATTCATTGCGGTTTGATTCTCTTCTGCAATGTGACTAATGTCTTCCAAACTGCGTGCAATTTCAGTGGTTGTTGCACTCTGCTCATTTGCTGCTTGAGAAATATGGTTACTCATGTGACTTATTTCTTCAATTAAGTTTTGAATCATCACCATGGCATTATTGGCTTCATTGGTTTGAGTTACGCTTTGTTGCATATCTTCGACACAACTTTCAATGACGAGGGTGGTGGTTTTTGAACTGGATTGAAGGTTACCAATCATCGTTTCAATTTCAGAGGTTGATTCTGCGGTGCGTTTTGCTAACACTCGAACTTCATCGGCAACAACGGCAAATCCACGACCTTGCTCTCCAGCACGAGCGGCTTCAATGGCGGCATTTAAAGCGAGTAAGTTAGTTTGTGCTGCAATTTTATTGATCACATCGAGAATAGAACCAATTTCACTGCTGACTTTTTGTAAGTTTGCAACGGCATGTACAGATTCATCTAAGCGACTTGATAGTTGCTCTATCGTTGCAATGTTATTTGTCATTACTTGTTGACCGTGCTCTGAAGCCGCTTCAACTTCTTGTACTTTAAGCAGGGAGCTTTCTGAGCTTGATGCAACTTCAACTACAGAGTGTTCCATTTCTGTCATTGCGGCCGCGACACTGGTGGTTTTTTCACGTTGTTCTAGTAGCTGCTGTTTGGCCTTTTCTGCGGTAGAACTGTTATTTTGTGCAACCGTCGTAAGTTCATCAGAAGCCGCACTTAGCTGTAATAAGACTTTCTGTAAATTATCCGCTAACGTATTAATATGGCGAGATACACGACTAAACTCAGAGTTATGCTTTGTTGCAATTCGTTGTGTCATATCCCCAGAGGTTAATGATTCTAAAATACGCAGCATATTATTGAGTGGCGTTCGTACTGATGAAGCAAGATGAAAACCAATAGCCGTTGCAAGTAGCGAGACAACCACACCGAGAACAACCGCTTTATAAAAACTCTGTTGATAAATGACATCAGCCTGTTCTAGTGAATGTTGTAAACCTTGATTGGCTGATTTATTGAATGAGTTAAGAAGCGTTAGCCCTGCATCAATTTGATGAGCTAAATTTGAGATGTTGGTGTATAAGGTTTCTTTGGCGTTTAAGTAAATGAAATGCGTATTAAGAATGCCTTCTTTTTTACCGACTTCAAGACTGAATTTGTTCACTGAATCATCAAAAATAGGTTTTAATTCTGGCAGTTGATTGTTTAACCCACGGTAAGCGTAGTTTAAATGAGTCACGGCTTTCTTGTTTTTGTTTACGGCTTTTTTAACGAACTCAACGTCATTACTTGCTAGTGCATCTGATGTGATTAACTCAGCATCTTCTAGTTTTACAAAGTAGCTTTTTGCCATCATTTTTACGGCAATGCTTTCTTGGCCGTCAATGTATTCTTTCATTCGTACACTAAGCTCAGTATACAAACGTTGAAAGTTACGGGTTGCTTTTTGTTTGCTGTCTTCTGCGACTAATAAATCTTGGTAGTTGTCCATTGCGACGAGCGCTTCGGTGAAATATTGGCTTTCGATTGATGCTAACTCTGCGCTTTGTTGTGCGGTGGTACTGTTTTTCTGTGCGGCGGCGGTTAAGCGTTGAAAGGTATTTTTAAATGTTGTTTCTGCAACAGAGAATTGCTGACGAGCTTGTTGCATCTGAACTGGATCACGAGTGGTTAGGAAATCTTTAAAGGATTTGTCGGCGGCAAGTAAGGCAACACTCGTTTCGTTTGATAAACTGACAAGGGGCATGGACTCTGTTGAGACCGATTGCATTTGTTTGTGGATGTTGCTCGTTCCATTGAGCATCAAAATGACTGTCGTAATAAACAGGATAACAATGAGTGAAAAACCTGCATACATGCGACGTACAACCGAACTATTCATGTTCTCTTCTCTCTTTAAAAGTAATGCAAGACTTAGAATTTAGAAAGTAAATAAGAAAAGTCTTAAAATTATGACAACAATCATTCATATTATGATTATTAGTTAACGCCTGCTGTGACCATATCTATAAAATTAATAATATATAAAGAGAGATCACTCTCATTTATTTAATGGTTTTTTGTATGTGAAGGGTTAATTTGTCGTTAAGTTATCATTCAAGTGATTGTTTTCGAGAAATTTGTAACGCATACTAGAGAGAATTAGAGATAAAAAACTGTGTTTTATTGGAGATGAGTCATGGCTGAAGAAACTATTTTTAGCAAAATTATTCGTAAAGAAATCCCAGCAGATGTGGTGTATCAAGATGATTTGGTGACTGCATTTCGTGATATTAACCCTAGAGCACCAAGTCATGTGTTGATCATTCCGAATAAACTCATCCCAACAACCAATGATCTTGAGCAAGAAGATGAGTTAGTGATGGGACGTTTGTTTACTGTGGCTAAGAAAATCGCTCAAGAAGAAGGCATCGCAAAAGAGGGCTACCGCTTAATCGTCAATTGTAACCCCCATGGTGGACAAGAGGTATACCACATTCACATGCACCTTGTGGGCGGGCGTCCATTAGGTCCGATGCTATTAAGTTAATAGACAATATTAAGGCTCCCATGATCGGAGCCTTACTTTTTTCTTACTACGAGTTTCTTTAATTTTGATGAAATCAGTCTTAAAAAAATCAGTTATCCTTTCTTTTACCTTGATATTGTCAGGGTGTGCCAACTTATCGGTTGGAAATCTGTTTAGTCATTATTCTGCTCAAACTCAAGATACGTATGAGTTAGTTAAGAGTGGGGAAGCTAAGCTGGCTTATCAAGACGCAGCAGAGGATACCGGTGGGCCAATTCTAGATAATTTAGAGTTAGGTCGTATTGCTTTATTAAGTGAGCAATACGCTGAGAGTAAATCCGATTTTGAAAGTGCAGAGCAAGCTGCTCGAGTACAAAGTGATGAAGCGACTATCACAGTATCAGGCTCTGCGAACCAAGTTGGTTCTTTAGTAACTAACGATAACCTTATCGATTATAAACCAGCGGATTATGAACTGGGTTATTTGCATTTATACCTTTCGCTAAACTATTTAAAAAATAATGATCTAGAAGGGGCGTTGGTTGAAGTCAGAAAAGCTAACTACATCCAAGAACAAGCCAGAAAAGACCGAGAGAAAGAGCTGAAATCAGCCGAGAAAGAGGCGAATAAAAAGGGTGTAAACGCAAATGTAGGTGCAATATTAGCGAATTATCCAGATGCAGGCAAAACACTTAAAGCCGTGCAAAATGGGTATTTGTTTTACTATTCTGGCTTATTATTTGAAACAAACCGAAATTTTAGTGACGCTTACATTGATTACAAGCGAGCGTTAGCGGTGGCACCAAATAATAAAACGGTGATTGAATCCGTTCAGCGGCTAGCTCGTCGATTGGGTATGAAAAATGATATCCAAACACTAGAAAAACAATACGGCGCCTATAAAGTACCAAATCGCACTGATAGTCGAG
Source organism: Aliivibrio sp. SR45-2 (assembly GCF_963890165.1). Classification (NCBI taxonomy): domain Bacteria; kingdom Pseudomonadati; phylum Pseudomonadota; class Gammaproteobacteria; order Vibrionales; family Vibrionaceae; genus Aliivibrio; species Aliivibrio sp. SR45-2. Next base: position 38,550 of record NZ_CAWPRC010000154.1, read on the forward strand.
TAATTATCATCGATGAACAAGGTATTTTGCCACAGCTAGATGATTGGCGTTTAAGGTTGCCAATGTGGGATAGCCATGGCAACTTTGTTCAGTATAACTTATCGCTGCCTTATTATAAGAAAATGCAGCGACAAACTTTCCCCCCATTACGAGTGAATGATAAAGCCTTGCCTTCCGATCAACTGGCTGATGTGACGTTAATGGCCGAAAATGATTTGAGTGAACGTATCCCAGCGATGGTGATCCGCCAAGCGCTACGTGTTGTTGCTAAAGATGAATTACGTAAAACATCGCGTAATACAAAGGAAGAAGAGTTAGCCAATGCGTTATTTACGATATTCAATTCATTAACCGAGCAACCAGATACTCGAAGTTGGCAAACACTGCCAGCAATCATCAGCGTAACAAATATGAGCGTTGAAGCAGGAAATAATACACTTGAGTATCAAGGTAATGAACTAAACTTTAGTGTAAAAGAAGGTCACACCGTGGTGGTTTGGGTATCTAGACAAGGAAATGCTGTCACCTGGTGGCATAAACAATTAGGAGAAATATAATGAAAAAATGGTTTATTGCATTGTTGCTACCGTTGGTACTTGCAGCATGTAGTTCTGGTCAAACATCAGGCATAAGTGTTGATAGTAGCACTCAGAAGGTTGTCTTTGGTGATAACGTATTGGGTGGCCGACTGTCTGTTGATCAGATCAGCACTCAAGACAATAACGGTTTAGTTCGCGGCATTGTTTCTCTAACGAGTAAATTCAGTGGCGATCAACAACTTCAATACCGTTTTTATTGGTATGACGATCAAGGCCTAGAAGTGAATGGTTCTGATTCACCGTGGCGTACATTTATCGTTCGTGGTTTAGACACGATGAGCGTTCAAGGTGTTGCAATGAAACCAGAAGCGACGCAATTCCGTATTCAAATTCGTACATTAGAATAATCTTTCTTTATTGAAGATAGAAACCACTTATTTAGAGGAAAATAAAATGAAAAAAAGTGTTGTTGCATTATTAGGCTTAGCTGTACTACTTGGTGGTTGTTCTAATAAAGTAAGTTACGGTGATGCTCAAGCTGTTGAAACAACAACGGTTGACTTTGGTTCGACTGATTTGCAAAAAATTGCCGGTGAAATGACAGAAAGCATGCTTTCATCTGGCTCTGTAGCACAAATCACTCAAGGTAATCGTCCAATTGTTTTTGTTGAAAGCATTAAAAACAAAACAAGCGAGCACATTGATACAGAATCAGTAACTGACTCAATCAGTACTAAATTGCTTAACTCGGGTAAATTCCGTTTTGTTGATATGGATCGTGTAGAAGCGGTTCGTACGCAACTGAATTTCCAAAATACGGATGAGCTAGTAAATCAAAATACTGCGATTCAATTCGGTAAAATGGTTGGTGCTCAATACATGCTTTACGGTAACCTTTCTAGCATCGTGAAAAATGCAGGTAGCGATAAAGACGTATATTACAAAATGACAATGCGTTTAATGGATTTAGAAACAGGTCTGATCGAATGGGCTGATGAAACTGAAATCCGTAAGCAACAAGAGAAAAGCCTATTAGGTTGGTAATTACCACCCAATAGCTAACTTGAGTTTGTAATAAATGCCAGAGCGGGTAACTGCTCTGGCATTTTTGTATGAGAAATAAAAACAATAAGTTGGTTAAAATCACAAGTTGTTGTCTTTTTGAAAATTACGCATTAGGTAACATGTTGATTTTAAGTGATTTAATTGTGGCTTTATTTTTGCTTATGTAGATGTTTGGTTATCAAAGGATCTGTCCATGAGTCACAATTACCCATTTCAACCTAAAAATTCTATGTGCTGGAACACTGAAGAATTCTCTTATGAAGAGGCCGCTCAAGCTTTCGATAAGGATGGTAATTTACTCTCTTTGAAAACCATGTCGACAGCACCCGCTGATGATACGAATGGCTTACCTAATGAAAAAAGCATGTATTGGACAGGAGAAACGAATAAAACAGACGTCGTTTCTAATGAACCTGAAGTGGTTGATTTTACCTCTAAAGAGGAGGCATCAAATGCTGATGCTCATTTTGTACCAGTTCGTTATGCCATAGATCAACAATGTAATAACGATGGATCGATTACTCCATTTGGTTTGCCTGAAGGATGGAATGGCAATGGTTTGGCGGCAAGGCGATTAACCTCTAATCAATACACACTTCGTCAGTTAAGGGATGGTTGGTTATACGTTTATAACTACGAACAAAAAACCATTGATGAATATCAAGTCGAAGGGACTCAATTCACTCATTTTAAATTAAGTGATAGTGAAGACCCAAGCAACAAAGAAAGAGGTCAAAAGCAAGCGTCTACGGGCTTTTTAAGCTATCCCAACAACAGTGTACTTTCATTACTCTATTCTAAGCACCGTTGGAGTTGGATCATGTTTCAAGACGTACTTGAAAATATTGGTCGCTACTCAAGTTATATGCAAACGGTGGTATTAAGCCGAGACGGTTGTCCTGCGCATGTGGGAGACATTGAATTGTTGTCTAAAGTTGCCGATATCGAAGAATCTGCGATTGATGATGGTCGTTTTTCTGCGAGTTATGTTGGTACTTTTGATTCACAAGGCGATGAACATGAGTACTCTGAAATAAAGCCAGTCGCCTCTGTGTCTGATTTCATTTCAGAGATACCAGAAGAAGAGGTGGCTTACGTTGTTGCCGTTAATGACCACTTGGTTGATTGTCGTGATCTTGCTACGCAGTTTGTTGGGGCTGCCACACCATATCGTTTCTTTGATGAAAATTTCTCTAATCAATGGACATTAATGCAGACGGCAATGCAAATGACATTATTCGGGTCTATGGATGACATTAAATTTCCACCATCAGTCACAAGAAACAATAAGGAGCTTGAATTTTACCTTGATATGTCTCGTTTCTATGATGCAGGAGAGAAAACAAGTAACGCCTATAAATCACAAAGTCCATCAAGTGATGCAATCGCTCGCGTTTATAAGGGCGAACAGTCAGAAATAGCTAAATCCATCCAATCAAAATACAGCATTCCTGCGAGTCATTTAAAGAAATACGAAAACTGGTTAGCTCAAAGTAAATGGCGTAAACAGCTCGATTGGGAGGCGATGCTAACAGAAATGGATGAACTTCAAAAAGAAAGGGATGAGTTAGAAAAAGAGGCTTTTGAGGCTAAAAAAGATTTTAAACATTTTCTTAACGCATTCACTCCTTTTATGATCGAACGACAATGTGATCTGTGGGGAGAAGAAACCCAGACAGAACTCCAAGACGCCAATTTGCATTTTATAGAAGCATTTACATTTTTAGCCTCCGTAGAAGATAAAGAGTGGCTAACCGCACAATGTGAAAAACCAACCAGTATTATTCCGTTATACACCGCAGGTTTTAGTCATACGTTATTTAAGAAATTAGAAGAGTTACTCCCTAAGCATGATGATAATGATGGGGCAAATAAATCAAATCATGAATCGATAATTCAGGATGTGGACACGCCAAAAACAATTCAAGATGGGTTTTATATCGAAGTCGCCGGTTTGAGTAATACCACAACGATGTACAGTAAAATTGTAGACTTTATGGCGCACGCAAGTGTAAGTGAAACGGAAATTTTTAAAAAGCTTGGGGAAACGATTCAACAATTGAATCACGTTCTTATCGCGGCTTCTGGTGGATTAATTCAATATATAGCTAAATTAGGCGTTAGCCCCATCGCGCAAGCCTCTGTTTTACTTTTACCTGCTATGCCTACTGGGTATGCATCACGAACAACCTCTCTTTATCGAATTACGTTTGCTGAGAAATTAGCGCATAAAATAGGCATCAATGTTGCAGAAGGCTTTGCACAAAATTTCGATAAGTGGCAGAAGAGAATGGCTCAGGTTGATGTCGATATAAAGACTTCAACGACAATAGTGGAAAATAAATCGATATCAGTAAAACAAAAGCAAGCGGCGTTAAAAGAAATGACTCGCCTGCAAAAAGTTAAAGCGGCTAATGTCGTTGGTTTTCCTCAACGTTTTGAATGGCCATCAGATATTAAAGGTGCTATTCACAGTATGAGTGAAGAGCGCTTAAAAGGCGTTGCGGTAAGTGCTAAAAATCATTTTTCTGATGTCGGTGGTTTAGGTTTCCTTGCTTTGGTATTTAATCTAATTAGCTTGAATGATTCTTTGAGAACGATAAGGCAAGATGGTCTAGCCACGGCAGATAATTACGCTGAAATAGGACAAAAAATCGCTTATACCGCAACCGCATGGGCGGGTATTAGAACTGGTACTGCATGGGCTAAGATTCAAGGAAACCCAGAACTACTAAAGTCTACCGTTAGCGCTATAGAGAAGGCAAGGGGAGAGGTAGTTAGGCGTTCATCCTCAATAGCCAAATTACCATTGGAAAGCGCAAAAATATTTACACGATGGTTAGCGGGAACTGCGGTTCTTAACTTAGTTGCCGTTGGTATTGAATTGTTTAGAGACATCAGACAACTGGAAAATAGTTATGGTGAAGAACGTATTTATTTATTTGGTAAAATATCTTCTCTTGGAGCGATGGCTTTAGTTAGTTTTTCTCAAATTGCAGGATGGAGTTCAGGTAGAATTGCTATTGGTGTATTATTTGGTGCACCAGTAATGGCTATTCTTTTAGTGGCTACTGCTTTTTATATGGTGTTTAGTTATGCCATTGAGGCATCAAAACAAGATGATTATCAAAAATGGCTAGCGTTACTTCCATGGGGAACCAACCCTAAACGGGTAACATGGAGTGAATCAAAAGATGTTTCTCTACGTTTAGAAGAGAATACCAATATATTGAATACGGCATTGAATGATTTAAAACGTATACAGTTACAACCTGTTATCTACCAAGAACCGCAATTGACGTATGTTAAATCGGAACAGAGTTACCCTGCAGCCGTTGCACTATGCCATGCGATTGATGTAAGGTTTTCTATACCTCGTGGGATGGGAAGTCAATTATTGCGCATTACCACTAATAGCAATGCAAGTGTAGAAGAGTTGGAAAGTGGTGAATGGCTATCTAATGTTGATTTAGTGACATTAGAAAAAATTCAAATAGATAATAAAAAACCAATACTGAGTGAGCAACGTGATATTTATCAAGTTACTTTACCTATAAACAGTGAGCTTAGTTATCTTGCCATTCAAATTGATTATTTGGTGTTAAGTCAAAATAGTGAAGAAGAGATCCAATACAGTTATCAATTCCAGTATGCTGTAACGCAAAAAGCCGTCCATACCGCGATTAGTGATAGTGAAAAACTGAATAAATGGGGATCTCAATCGTTAAATAAATCGGCAGATATTGCTATTGAACATAAAAAATAGAGGGTTAGAAATGTCCTATCTTCCTTTTTACATTACGCCTGAAGAGTTTGATGAGCAGTGTGTTGTGAATAAAGAACAGATTTTAAAATCGACAAATATAATGCATTGGATAGCAAAGGGTGTTGAGCATAAAAACTGTTACGATCGTAAGCTGTTTTGGTTAGTTAGTAGTATATTGGCTT